>NZ_VMMY01000001.1:0-202124 GCF_013277455.1 Streptococcus sp. 5346 | reverse complement strand
CCAGATAAACCAAGTGTAGCGTCAGTGGCAGTAACACCAACAATGGAAAATGCCGAAGTAGTCGTGAAGTATCCACAAGCAAAAGAAGACGAAGTAGAAACAAAAGTAATTACACGTACGATTAAGTATGTAGATGCAAGCGATGAAACTACAGAAGTATCACCAAAAGTAGAGCAGACTGTTACGCTAACAAGAACAAACAAGCGCAACAAAGTAACGAATGCACNNTCAGTGGCAGTAACACCAACAATGGAAAATGCCGAAGTAGTCGTGAAGTATCCACAAGCAAAAGAAGACGAAGTAGAAACAAAAGTCATCACACGTACAATTAAGTATGTAGATGCAAACGACGAAACTACAGAAGTATTGCCAAAAGTTGTTCAGAATGTTACGCTAACAAGAACAAACAAGCGAAACAAAGTAACGAATGCACTTGAAGAAGGAACATGGTCACAAGGAAGTTGGGCAGAACAAGCTTCACCAACCGTAGCAAACTATGGAACACCAGATAAACCAAGTGTAGAATCAGTGGCAGTAACACCAACAATGGAAAATGCCGAAGTAGTCGTGAAGTATCCACAAGCAAAAGAAGACGAAGTAGAAACAAAAGTCATCACACGTACAATCAACTACCTAGAAAAGGGTACAAATAAAGTCTTGAAAGATCCAGCGGTACAAAGCGTGACGTTATCAAGAACAAAAACAACAAACAAAGTCACTGGAGAAGTTACATACGGAGAATGGAGCAAGGGCAGTTGGTCAGAAGTAATACCAGAATCAATAGCAAACTACAAAGTTCCAAGTGTCACAAGAGTAGAAGCGACAGAAGTAACATCAACAACAGATGATAAAACAATTGATGTATACTATGAAGCAGATACAAAACCAGAGCCTAAACCAGAGCCTAAGCCAGAGCCTAAACCATAGCCTAAACTAGAGCCTAAGCCGGAACCAGCACCAGTTCCATCAACACCAGAGACTCCTGAACAACCAGTAGCTCCAGTGCAACCGGAACAACCAACAACTCCAACCCAACCTGCTGTTCCAACACCAGCTGAAACATCAGTAGCAACTGATTCAGCTACTCAACCAGCAACACCTAAATATGTTGAAGTTGAAGGTCAAAAAGAGTTACCTAACACAGGTACAGAAGCTAATACTAGTCTAGCTGCACTTGGATTCCTTGGAGCTTTGAGTGGATTTGGATTTCTTGCTCGCAAGAAAAAAGAGGACTAAAAACTCATAGTTTTTGAGAAGATGATTCGTCATCTTCTTTTTTTAGACCCCTATGGTCTTTTGCTTTTTTATATGAAGTTTGCAGAAAATGTATTTTAATATATATATATATTAAAAAACGCTTGTTTTACATATAAATAGTAGATTTTCTAATGAAAATAATGTTATAATGTAAGTAATGGATTATTTACCTATGTTTAGAGTAGGGATATTTAACTCTGTGAATCAGATTTAGAAATTGAAACTTTCAAAATACTTGGGTGTAATTCCGCAATTAAAATTTATTTAAAAAGGAGAAAATATGTATTCAAGAATGGACAAGTATCACGGACAAAAGGTCCAGCGCTTTTCAATCCGTAAGTATAGTTTTGGTGCAGCATCAGTAGCTGTAGCAGCCTATATGATGTTTGGTGTAGCAGCGACTGTTCACGCAGATGTAACACCTTCAACACCTTCAACAACAAACGAACAAGTAAACCCTGACAATGGAAATCAATCAGGCTCAATAACTCCTCTAGTTTCAAATGAAACTGCTACACCAACAACTGAGCAACCATCAGCACCAGCAGAAACACCAAAAGCGGAAGAAGCCCCAGCTATAAAGGCTGACACAAGCAAGTTGGAAGCAGCTATTGCTCGTATGGAGACAGCCCTTGGCAAAGCAGGAGTATCTGAAAAGACTGCCTCAGCTATTGAAGCAGCAAAAACAGAGCTTGCTAAGGCTCAAGCCCTACTGTCAAACGACAAAGCAACACAAACAGAAGTAGATAAAGTTGCTAAAGAATTGAATAGCCAAGCTTTCGTTCTTTCAAGTATGCCAAAAGCAGAAAAGAAGGAAGAAAACCAAAATCAAAATCCACGTAACGGACAAGCGATTCCTGGCAATGGGGAAAGTGGGTTTAGAACTGTAGATACTACAGCTGCAAATGCTGCGTCGGAAGCAGAAAAATATAAAGGTATTCGAGATGCAGCTATTCCACAATTGCAAGCAAATATTGATAAAATTCAAGCTGAAATAGCAAAAGAAGAAGCGCTACCTACGAATAAAAAAGATCAATTTAAAATTGATGTTTTAAAACATATTAAACAAAAAGCAGAAAATGTTATTACAACTGCAAATGCTGCGGATGTAAGTTCAGCTCAAAAAATGAGCCAACAAGCAGAAGCTGTTAAATCTGAGCGTGATTTATTAGCTTTATATTTGGCTGGTAAAGCAGACTTAGGAGCACCTGTTAGTGAAAACCACGCAGCGTACGGTAATAACCCAACAAACGGTGTCTTTGAGAGTCTGAAAGAAGGTTTTGGGGATAAAGTAACCTTTACGGATGCTGTTACTAAATCAGAAACGATTGCTAAGCAACAAAGAGGCCAAGGAGAAATTAATGCTCGTACTGCAGGAATTGGTAGCGCAACTTATAACTGGAAAGAAAAAACTATTACAAAAGCTGATGCAGAAGCTGGCGTACTAAATGGTTGGAAAATAGAAGTTGGTGAGCAAGTAAATGCTGTTCAACCTCTTGATGTAACGAATGTTACAGATAAAGACGGTGCACCAAGTACTCGAACAGTACCAAAATCAAAAATATATACAAACAATGGAGAATTAAAACGATTCTATACTGAAGGACATCAACTATCCTATAATAACGGTAGTGGTATCATTCCAACTTTAACACCTACTATCGATGCGATAAAGAGTAATGCATTTGGAGAAGTGAAAAATCGTGATTATTATCTTGAATTAGGTAGTAAAGGTACGACTATTTCAAAGGAATATGATGTAAATGGAAATTCAAGAATTAATGTTAACTTGATTCACGGTGGTGCTTATGGTCATGTTTCTACTACAGGAACTGGAGAAAAAGTTAAACTTAAAATTGTTGATGCTTTCACAGGAGAAGTTATTAACCCAGTTGAAGGAAAAAATGGTTCTTTATCTACGGAACAAGGTCCTGGGGGAAGTAACGGATGGAATTATATGGCTCGTCTATATGATATTCCTGCGACTACTACAAAAATTAAGGTTTTAATCGAAGCTGGAGATCAAGCGGGATCACAAAATGGAGGTACTGAAAACCAAACACGATGGGGGAATACGGTTACGCTTAGAGATGGATACCTTATTGGTGGTATCGGTATTGCTACAGCTCCAGCTGCAGAAGTGGTAACAAATGTCAGCTCTGGAAGACAAAATAATGAGTATGGATATACACCAGACACTATCTACAAAAAAGATCAAAAAGGTAGTTTTAACTTTACGCTTAAAGATACAGCTGGAATGAATATTAATTACTATGCCGCATCAAATGTTCAAGTTACGATAAAAGTACCAAAGGGTGTGGTATTGGAAGATAGAGTTATTAATAAAAATGGTGGTGCTGACTTTTTAGGAAATGTCTATGCAAATACTATTAAATGGGTTCCAAATGATCCAACTGATAATTCTAAAGGAGGAACTTTAACTTATAACGTACCTGCTGGAGATCGTATGGCTGCAGCAGAAAAAACTACTCGTTCATCAAGTATTGTGTTTACTACTGCAAATAACTTCATAGGACCAGCGGATTTTAAAGTAACCGTAACAAGTGGGTTTGGAGATACGGATGCAGAGGGAAATAAATTATATTCATATACAACTAATGGTTTGAAACCAGCATATGAAAATCAGTTCAATCGAGGAGGATTGGCAAATTCTGATAAACCAGATTTTGAATATGGAAAAATAATCTATATTAATAGCTTACAAGCAACAGGTACCGTGACTGTTCCAATTAATACTAACAATGATCAGTTAAAAGAAGTTGCTTATGCCAAAGCACAAGAAGAAGTTAATTCAGCTAATTTCCAACAATTGCTTAGAGATATGAATGCAACAGCTGGAATAGGTCAAATTACGAATGTTACCCTTAATTCTAAAGATAAAGTTGAAATCACAAAAATAGCTGCTGATGGACGTGGTGTTGTAAAAGTTCCTGTTACTTATACTGCTGATGGAAGAACATACGATACAACAGTAGATATCGAAGTAAATGTTGTAAAATCAACTACAGATAAGTTAGTAGTATTTGAAGGTGATAAGATTACAAATGATCAGGTTAAATCTTCAGTCACTCCTGCTACAATCGAGACTAAAGCGGGAGTTGTAAACAATCCTAACGAAGCAGATGTCTTTAGTACGACAGGAAAAGCTGGAGAAGCAGGATTGAAAATTCCAACAACGGTTACTCATGATTCAAATGGTACAAATATTAATGAAACAGTAGAAGTTCCGGTTACAGTATTGCCAAAAGCAACTGGTGAAGTAGAAGTACACAAAGGAGCTTCAGTAGATAAAGTAAAAGAAGTTGCAAAAGAAAAAGCAACAGCATTAGTAGAATCAGCAGATTTCACAGGGAAATTACCAACAGGAGCAACAGTAACAGTTGGTGATATTACAGAAGAAGTACTAGCGACAATAACTGCAGAAAAAGGGACAAATAAAGGTGTTGTAAATGTTCCAGCAACATATACAGTAGATGGAAAAACATATAATACAACAGTTCCAGTAACTATCAACGTAGCAGGTTCTGAAACAAAAACGATATATACATTAGAAGGAACAAAACCAAGTGTTGAGAAAGTTAAGAATGCAGTAACACCAGGAAATGAAGGAACAGTAAACGATCCGAAAGAAACAGATTTACCAGAAACAACAGGTAAAGTAGGAGCAAAAGATGTAACTGTACCAACAACAGTAACATACCCAAGTGGAACAGAAACTGTAAATGTACCAGTTGAAGTGTTACCAAAAGCAACACCAGAAAAAGTAACAACATTAAAAGATACAACTAGTGACAACCTAACAACAGCTGTAAAAGAAAAAGCACAAGCTGCACTAGGTAAATTAACACTACCATCAGGAGTTACAGTAGAATTAGTTCCAAATCAAACATATACTGTTCCAGCAACAACTTCTAATGGTGATAAAGATAATGTACCAGTAAAAGTACAATACAAAGACGCAACAGGTACAGTAGTAGCAGAAGACACAATTAATGTACCAGTAACAGTAGTAAGCTCAACACCAGCTAAGATTGTAGTGTTCGAAGGTGAAAAACCAACAGCAACTCAAGCAAAAGAGGCTGTAACTCCAGGTACTGGAGGTACAGTAGGAACACCAGCAGAAACTGATTTACCAGAAACAGCAGGTAAAGCTGGGGAAACAGACGTTAAAGTAGACGTGCCGGTAACTTATGACAATGGTAAGTTAACAGAAACAGTAAGTGTTCCAGTAACAGTATTACCAAAACCAGAAGCTGATGAAATTCTAGTTGCTAAAAATAGTGACAAGGATAAAGCTAAAGAAAAAGTACTTGCTCAAGCCAAAAAAGCAATTGAAGATTCAACATTTACAGGTAAATTACCACAAGGTGCAACCGTTACTATTGATGAAACAGCTACAGTAACAGTGCCAGACTTAACAGAAGATACAGAAGTTGATGTACCAGTTAAATACACTGTAGATGGTCAAGAAAAAACTACAACAGTCAAAGTTCCAGTAACAGTAGTTGAAGGGGTACCACAAATTGTACCTGTAAAAGAAAATAATGATGTTTTACCAGATCCAGAGAAGAGTATCGATAAAACAGATTATCCACAAGGATCAACATTTAGATATAAAACTCCAGAAGGACAAACAAGTCCAATTGATGTAACAACAACTGGAGATAAGAACGTGGTTGTTGAAGTGCTTGACCCACAAGGAAATACAATCGTTGAAGTACCATCTACAGTACGAGTAGTAGAAAGTTATCCTAAATATGTACCAGTAGATCCAGCTAAGAAACAGCCAGATCCAAAAGAAAACATTAATCCAAATGATTTCCCAACTGGAACAACATTTGAATATAAAGATAACACTCCGGTAGATACAACAACACCAGGTGAGAAACCTGTAACGGTAGTAGCTAAGTTGAATGGACAACCAATTACAGAAATTCCAGCGACAATTGTAGTAGTAGAATCTAAGACACAATATGTCCCTGTAAATGCTGAAAATGATAAGAAACCAAAACCACAAGATAGCATTACACCGGATGATTATCCAGAAGGATCAACATTTGAATACAAGACTCCAGAAGGACAAACAACTCCATATGATGGAACAACACCAGGTGAAAAAGATGTTACTGTAGTCGTGAAAGATCCAGATGGAGATACAGTTGTAGAAGTACCTGCGAAAATTAAAGTCGTTCAAGGTAAAGAACAATTAACTCCAGTAAACGCTGAAGATAAAGATAAACCTAAAGCTGAAGATAGTATCACACCAAGTGACTATCCAGAAGGGTCAACGTTTGAATACAAAGTTCCAGAAGGACAAACAACTCCATATGATGGAACAACTCCAGGGGATAAACCAGTTACAGTTGTGGTAAAAGATAAAAATGGTAATGTATTAGTAGAAGTTCCAGCAACTATTAAAGTAGTGGAAGCTAAACCAAAACCAATCGAAACCCCAGTGACGAATACACCTTTAACAAAAGAGGATATTTCTAAATATGTTAAAGTTCCTGCAGAAGGCAGGGTAACGAATGTTGAGAACATTCCAGACTTAACAACGCCAGGTAAGAAAGATCCAGTTAAAGTAACGGTAGAATTACCAAATAGGAAAGTAATTACAGTGGAAGTCCCAGTGAACGTAACACCAGTGAAGGAAATTGAAACTCCGGTTACGAAGACTCCATTAACACCAGAGGATTACACTAAGAGAATCACGATTCCAGAAGGTGGCAAGGTAACGAAGGTAGAAAACATTCCAGACTTAACAACACCAGGTAAGAAAGATCCAGTAAAAGTAACGATTACATTACCAAATGACAAAGTAGTTACGGTAGAAGTACCAGTGAATGTAACACCTATTGAAGATATTGTTAAAAAACAAGGTGATCCAATTACTGCTGAGGATGTTGAAAAACACATTCCAAAAGGAGTAAAAGTTATCTCAATTGGAGATAAACCTACAACAGATGTTCCAGGTGAAAGACCAAGTATTCCAGTTGTAGTTGAATTGCCAAATGGAATTCGAGTAACGATGAATATCCCAGTAATCGTAACGCCGAAAGTAACACCTGTAGTAGTTTCAGTAGGAACGCCTGTAACGTCAGAAGATGTTAAGAAACATATCGAATTGCCAAAAGGATGGACTGTAACAAAAGTGGGCGAAATTCCAACGACTACAACACCAGGAACAAAACCAGTTGTTTCAGTGGAAATTGAATTACCAGATGGACGTAAGATTACAGTCGACGTACCGGTAATCGTAACACCAACTGTAAGACAAATTGTTGTACCACAAGGAACTCCAATCACACCAGACGATGTGAAAGGTCATATTGATTTACCAAAAGAACCAGGATGGGAAATTGTAGAAGTAGGAGAAATCCCAACAACAATTCCAGCTGGAGTAAAACCAAGCGTTAAAGTGAAAATCAAAGTTCCAACTGGTGAGATAATTGAAGTAGATGTACCAGTCATCGTAACACCAACAGTAACGCCTATTGTAGTAGAAGTGGGAACACCAATTACTGAAGAAGATGTTAAGAAGAAAGTAGATCTACCAGAAGGATGGGAAATTGTAGAAGTAGGAGAAATTCCAACAACTGAAACACCTGGAGTAAAACCAGTGGTTAAAGTGAAAGTAAAATTACCGGATGGTCGTATTATTACAGTCGACGTACCAGTAACAGTAACACCTAAATCACAAAATGGTGGAGGAGTCATTGCTCAAAATGGTGATTCAACAGTTCAAATTGTAACGGAATACCTAGATGAAAATGGTAACCGAATTACTTCAGATAAAGAAGGAAAACACAATCCGATAGAGTTGGAAGGATATGAATATAGTCATTCGACAACGGATGCTAAAGGAAATACCTTACATCACTATAAGAAAGTGACAAATCCAATCGATCAAGAACAACCAGTAGCTCCAGTGCAACCGGAACAACCAACAACTCCAAGCCAACCTGCTGTTCCAACACCAGCTGAACCATCAGTAGCAACTGATTCAGCTACCCAACCAGCAACACCTAAATACGTTGATGGTCAAAAAGAATTGCCTAACACAGGTACAGAAGCTAGCGCTAGCCTCGCAGCGCTTGGACTTCTTGGAGCCCTAAGTGGATTTGGACTTCTTGCTCGCAAGAAAAAAGAGGACTAAAAACTCATAGTTTTTGAGAAGATGATTCGTCATCTTCTTTTTTTATTTTAGTGTTTTTACTTGCGTAAAAAAATTTTTTCTAGTATAATAGTTTATTGTGAGCGAACCTCACTTACCCCTTGCAAAGTCTTGGGGTCATTAGACCAAAAGGAGGAACATATCAATGGCTAAATACGAAATTCTTTATATCATTCGTCCAAACATTGAAGAAGAAGCTAAAAACGCTTTGGTAGCACGTTTTGACTCTATTTTGACTGACAACGGTGCAACTGTTGTTGAATCAAAAACTTGGGAAAAACGTCGTCTTGCATACGAAATCCAAGATTTCCGTGAAGGACTTTACCACATCGTTAACGTTGAAGCAAACGACGATGCAGCTCTTAAAGAGTTTGACCGTCTTTCAAAAATCAACGCTGACATTCTTCGTCACATGATCGTCAAAATTGACGCGTAAGAAGGTAAACTATGATTAACAATGTTGTACTTGTAGGGCGTATGACACGTGACGCTGAGTTACGTTATACCCCATCAAATGTAGCAGTTGCGACTTTTACTCTTGCAGTAAACCGTACATTTAAGAGTCAAAATGGCGAACGTGAGGCTGATTTTATCAATGTCGTTATGTGGCGCCAACAGGCTGAGAACCTTGCTAATTGGGCTAAAAAAGGCTCACTTATCGGGGTGACAGGCCGTATCCAGACTCGTAGTTACGATAACCAGCAAGGACAACGTGTCTACGTGACAGAGGTCGTGGCTGAGAATTTCCAAATGTTGGAAAGCCGTAGTGTGCGTGAAGGTCATACAGGTGGAGCTTACTCTGCCCCAACTGCAAACTATTCAGCACCTACAAATTCAGTACCAGACTTTTCACGTGATGAAAATCCATTTGGAGCAACCAATCCTTTGGATATTTCAGATGATGATTTACCATTCTAATGGACAACTAAAATTATAAAGGAGAAAAAACATGGCTCAACAACGTCGTGGCGGATTCAAACGCCGTAAAAAAGTTGATTACATCGCAGCAAACAAAATTGAATATGTTGATTACAAAGATACTGAGCTTCTTAGCCGTTTCGTTTCAGAACGTGGGAAAATCCTTCCTCGTCGTGTAACAGGAACTTCAGCTAAAAACCAACGTAAAGTAACAACAGCTATCAAACGCGCTCGCGTAATGGCTTTGATGCCTTTCGTAAACGAAGATTAAAGAAAAGACCCCGACGGGTCTTTTTTTCATGAGCTTTGAAATAAGAGAGCGAGTTTAGGTCCAGTTGGACCTCTTTTTCACGAAATAGTTTTTTTCTGACCTTGGCGTGCTATAATGGTAATAGAAAGAGTAAAGGTGGGTAAGTCAAAGATGAATTGTACGATTAGAAATATGATTAAGTCTGATATTGAATCCTTATCTCATGGCTTTATGAATCAAGGTTGGCCTGGTAGAGAGGAAATTTTGGCTAGATATTTTCTGGAACAGGAAAGTGGGGAGAGAGAAGTCTTAGTTGCAGAGATTGATGGTGCTGTAGCGGGCTACGTTACCATTTTGCCCTCTGCTAAACATGGTCCTTTTGCAGAAGTCTATCCAGAATTATCAGATTTTAATGTGTTTGAGCCTTTTCGAAATCAAGGGATTGGGAGTCAACTGCTAGAAGAAGCAGAAAAACGAGTCAAGTTTGTTTCGAATAAGGTCACTCTTGGTGTAGGTTTGCACTTAGGCTATGGCCCTGCCCAGAGATTGTATATCAGACGGGGCTATATTCCAGATGGTTCAGGCGTTTGGTATCGAAATCAACCCTTGGAAATGAATGCTACTATTCAAAATAATGATGATTTAGTTCTGTACTTATCCAAGAAGTTCGAATAAGAGATAGCGAATTTCTTTGAAAATATGGGATTTCTCTACTTTATGGTATAATGGAAAGAGTTAGATTGAAAGAGGTAGTGAGATGGATGCGAAATTAAGATACAAGGCAAAGAAGATTAAAATCGTCTTTTTTGATATTGATGATACCTTGCGAAATTCCAAGACTGGTTTTATTCCGCCTTCAATCCCAACGGTTTTTAAGCAATTACGTGAGAAAGGAATTTTGACAGGTATTGCTTCTGGACGGGGGATTTTTGGTGTCGTTCCAGAGATTCGTGAGCTCAAGCCTGACTTTTTTGTAACCTTAAATGGTGCCTATATTGAAGATAAAAAAGGTCAGGTCATTTATCAACATCAGATTGAGAAGTCAGATGTTGAGGAGTATATTTCTTGGGCTAAGCAAGAGGGAATTGAGTATGGTTTGGTTGGGAGTCATGCTGCCAAGTTGTCGACTCGCACTGATATGATTAGTGAAGCTATCAATCCAATTTACCCCGACTTAGATGTAGATCCAGATTTCCATGAAAAAGAAGATATCTATCAGATGTGGACTTTTGAAGATAAGGGAGATGACTTGCACTTGCCTGACAGTCTCTCAGACAAACTTCGCATGGTTCGTTGGCATGAGCATTCGTCTGATATTGTGCCGATTTCAGGCTCCAAAGCGACGGGTGTGGAAAAGGTTGTGGAACACCTTGGCTTGAAACCAGAGAACGTCATGGTTTTTGGAGATGGGCTGAATGACTTGGAACTCTTTGATTATGCTGGAATCAGCGTTGCAATGGGAATTTCTCATGATAAGATCAAAGAAAAATCAGATTATATTACAAAAACACTAGAAGAAGATGGCATTTTTGATGCCTTAGAAGGATTTGGTATGGTAGAAAAAGACTTGCATTTTCCACAAGTAGACATTGAAACAGTAGAAGGTCCTCTTGCGACTATTAAGACCAATCACGGAGATTTGCGGATCAAGCTCTTCCCTGAACATGCTCCTAAAACAGTGGCTAACTTTGTAGCTCTTTCAAAAGATGGCTACTATGATGGTGTCATTTTCCACCGTATTATCAAGGACTTTATGATCCAAGGTGGAGATCCAACTGGAACTGGTATGGGTGGCGAGTCAATCTACGGCGAATCATTTGAAGATGAATTCTCAGAAGAACTTTACAATATCCGTGGTGCTCTTTCCATGGCCAATGCTGGTCCAAATACCAACGGCAGCCAGTTCTTTATCGTGCAAAATCAGCATTTGCCTTATTCTAAGAAAGAAATTGCTCGTGGTGGTTGGCCAGAACCGATTGCGGAAATCTATGCCAACCAAGGAGGGACACCTCACCTAGACCGCCGTCACACGGTTTTTGGACAGTTAGCTGATGAAGCTTCTTACGTTGTCTTGGATGCCATTGCTGCTGTTGAGACGGGGGCGATGGACAAGCCAGTTGAAGATGTTGTGATTGAAACAATTGAAATCGAGGACTAAGATGAAAATCGGTGATAAGCTAAAGGGTCGTATTACAGGGATTCAGCCCTACGGTGCCTTTGTTGAGCTAGAGACAGGTGATACGGGGCTGATTCATATTTCAGAGATTCGGACAGGCTTTATTGAAAATATTCATGAAGCCTTGAAAGTCGATGAAGAGGTTCAGGTTCAGGTAGTGGATTTAGATGAATTTACAGGGAAAGCAAGTCTTTCTATCCGCACTTTGGAGGAAGAAAAGCACCAGTTTCCGAGACGGCGACGCTTTTCAAGCGACCGTTTTAACTACGGCTTTGCGCCTCTTAAACGAATGATGCCAATTTGGACTAGAGAAGCCTTGCACTATTTAAAAAAGAAGAAGTAGTTTAGAATTTTATATTTTTTGTAATGTTAATATAAATCTGCTATAATAGAACCATGGAAGAAGAACAATTATTAAAATCAGGAGAGCGCATTAACCAGCTCTTTTCGACAGATATCAAAATTATTCAAAATAGAGAGGTTTTTAGCTATTCGGTGGATAGTGTTCTCTTGTCACGCTTTCCACGTTTTCCTAAAAAGGGCTTGATAGTGGATTTCTGCGCTGGAAATGGAGCAGTGGGGCTATTTGCTAGCACTCGTACTCAGGCACAGATTTTGGCTGTTGAGATTCAGGAGCGTTTGGCGGATATGGCTGAGCGCTCTGTCCGTTTGAATGGATTAGAGGAGCAGATGCAGGTCATCTGTGATGATTTGAAAAATATGCCTGCTTACATCCAGGGGAGTAAGGTGGATATGATTTTGTGTAATCCGCCCTATTTCAAGGTGGATCCTCATTCAAACCTGAACGAGAGCGAACATTATCTCTTGGCGCGCCATGAAATCACGACCAATTTGCAGGAAATCTGTCGTAGTGCCCAGAGTATTCTTAAGTCCAATGGACGTTTGGCTATGGTTCATCGTCCTGATCGGCTCTTAGATATCTTGGACAGCTTGCAACGACATAATTTAGCACCTAAGCGTCTGCAGTTTGTTTATCCAAAGAGGGAAAAGGAAGCCAATATGCTCTTGATTGAGGCTATCAAGGATGGCTCGACAAGTGGCTTTAAGGTTTTACCACCTCTCATTGTCCACAATGATGATGGCTCTTATACGCCTGAACTCGAAGAGATTTATTATGGATCATAAGGCTTTCATGTATGTAGTAGAATGTAGAGATGGCTCCTACTATACAGGCTATACGACTGATGTGAGAAGACGCCTCGCTGTCCACAATAGTGGGAAGGGAGCCAAATACACACGAGCACGCTTGCCAGTCAAACTTATCTATGCTCAAGGTTTTGCCAGTAAGGAAGAAGCCATGTCGGCTGAAGCCCTGCTCAAGCGTAAGAAGAGGCCACAGAAGGAAAGATTTTTATCTGAAAATCAAGATAGAAATTTACTCAATTATTTTGAAGAGTAGCGGGGAGTCCTTTGACTCCTCTTACTTTTGTCAAAAAGCGAAAAAAATGCTACAATAAAGAGAATAAACAAAATGAGGTATTATCATGTCTAAGATTCTAGTATTTGGTCACCAAAATCCAGACTCAGATGCCATCGGGTCATCTGTAGCTTTTGCCTACCTTGCAAAAGAAGCTTACGGTCTGGATACGGAAGCTGTTGCCCTTGGAACTCCAAATGAAGAAACAGCCTTTGTCTTGAACTATTTTGGTGTGGAAGCACCGCGTGTTATCACTTCTGCTAAAGCGGAAGGAGCAGAGCAAGTTATCCTGACTGACCACAATGAATTCCAACAATCTGTATCAGATATCGCTGAAGTAGAAGTTTATGGTGTTGTGGACCACCACCGTGTGGCTAATTTTGAAACTGCAAGCCCACTCTACATGCGTTTGGAGCCAGTTGGTTCAGCGTCTTCAATCGTTTACCGTATGTTCAAAGAACATGGTGTGGCTGTGCCTAAAGAGATTGCTGGTTTGATGCTTTCAGGTTTGATTTCAGATACCCTTCTTTTGAAATCACCAACAACACACCCAACAGATACAGTCATTGCTCCTGAATTGGCTGAATTGGCTGGCGTCAACTTGGAAGAGTATGGTTTGGCTATGTTGAAAGCTGGTACAAACTTGGCTAGCAAATCTGCTGAAGAATTGATTGACATCGATGCTAAGACTTTTGAATTGAACGGAAATAATGTCCGTGTTGCCCAAGTAAACACAGTTGACATCGATGAAGTTTTGGAACGCCAAGCAGAAATTGAAGCTGCAATGCAAGCTGCTAACGCAGCAAACGATTACTCTGACTTTGTCTTGATGATTACTGATATCGTCAACTCAAACTCGGAAATCTTGGCTCTTGGTGCCAATATGGGCAAAGTCGAAGCGGCTTTCAACTTCAAACTTGAAAACAATCATGCCTTCCTTGCTGGTGCTGTTTCACGTAAGAAACAAGTGGTACCTCAATTGACTGAAAGCTTCAATGCTTAAGATTTTGAATTATATCGAAAGGAGTTTCGGCTCCTTTTTTTCTAGGAGTGAAGCATGTTAGAAAATGGCGATTTGATTTTTGTGAGAGATGAGTCAGATATGGGGCAGGCCATTCAGACTTCCACAGGCAACTATAACCATGTTGCGATTTATTTGGATGGGATGATTTACCACGCTAGTGGACAAGCTGGTGTTGTCTGTCAAGAACCGGCAGACTTCTTTGAGTCCAATCATTTGTACGACCTCTATGTCTACCCAGAAATGGATATCCAGTCTGTGAAGGAAAAAGCTTGCAAACATCTTGGAGTTCCCTATAATGCCTCTTTTTATCCAGATGGACATGGTTTTTACTGTTCCCAGTATATGGCAGAAATTCTCCCCATTTTTGAGACCATACCTATGAAATTTGGGGATGGGGAGCAGGAGATTAGTGATTTTTGGAGAGAGTATTACAGAGAACTAGATCTGCCTGTTCCTTTGAACCAAGCTGGGACCAATCCCAGTCAGTTGGCAGCATCGCCTCTGTTAGAATGTAAAGAAAGGAATCTTCATGATTCAGATTTTTAATCCATCTCGTTTGACGAGACAGACATTTTTTGGAGAATTGATCCGCTATCTGGACCAGCATGATGATGTAATTCTACGGGAAATTAAGGCTCAATTTCCAGATGTGGCAGTTGATAAACTCATGGAAGAGTATATAAAGGCTGGCTTGATTCTACGAGAAAATAAGCGTTATTACCTCAATCTTCCTATGCTTGAGTCCCTTGATAGTCTCGAACTGGATCAAGAGATTTTTATCAAAGAAGATAGTCCGACCTATCAAGCCTTGTTAGAGCAGAGTTTTGAGACGGAATTACGAAATCAAACCAATGCAGCTATTTTAGTTGAAAAAACAGATTTTGCGCGCACTAAAATGACCTTGTCTAATTATTTCTACAAGGTCAAACATCAGTATCCTTTGATAGAAAAACAGCAGGAACTTTATGACATTTTGGGAGATGTTAATCCTGAGTATGCTCTTAAATACATGACAACTTTTTTGCTAAAATTTCTCAAAAAGGATCAGCTTATGCAGAAACGCCGTGATATCTTTGTGGACAGTTTAGTTGTCCTAGGTTATATTATTCAAAATGAAGATGGAAAGTATGAGTTGGCTATCGATTTTGATAAGGAAAGATTAACTTTCTACTTGGCGTGATTTCTTGTTTCTGAGCACATTGTTTGACTTTCCTTAGTATTCGGTATAAACTATATGTAACCGGTAACACATATCGGAATAAACTAAAGGAGACAATCATATGTCACTTGAAAATAAATTGGAACAAGCAACAGGCGCTATCAAAGAAGGATTTGGTAAAGTTACTGGGGATAGCAAGACTGAAGCAGAAGGCGCTGTAGAAAAGACAGTTGCTAAGGCAAAAGAAGTAGTTGAAGATGCTAAAGGTGCTGTAGAAGGTGCCGTTGAAGGTTTGAAAAACGCTTTTAAATAAAAATAGAAAAAATCAAGGGTTTCATTTCCCTTGATTTTTTTACTATCTTATAAATAATTTTCTGCTACGGCGGGATCTCCAGGATAGGCTTCTTTTTTTCCTTGGACGATTTGGTAGCAATCGGCTCCCTTACCAGCGATAATGACAGCATCGAGTTCTTGTTCAGTTATAGCCATAGCTGCCTTGATGGCCTCTTGACGATCCGCAATTTTTTCAACAGGATGATCGATATAGCTACTAATTTCATCCGCAATGGCCATTGGGTTTTCGTAGTTGGGGTCATCAGCAGTCAAAAAGACTTGAATCTCAGGGTGTTTATTGAGGAGAAGTCCAAAGTCCTTACGACGGCTTTCTCCCTTATTCCCTGTCGAACCTAACACCAGTGCAATCTTTCCTGTTTGATGAGTTTCAACTACATTGATGAGTTTTTTGAGACTATCACCATTGTGGGCATAGTCGATGAAAACCTTGGCTCCATTTTTCTGGGTGAGGACTTCCATACGACCAGGAACGCGGGTTGCAGCGATACCTTTTTTGATGTCCTCAAGACTTGCTCCGAGACGGAGACAGGCAAGTCCAGCAGCAACGGCATTTTCTTGGTTGAAGTGACCAATCAGTTGGATATCATAGTCTCCAGCGAGTTTACCCGTAGCTGAAAAGCTAAAGGCTTTGGAATTCTCGATTTGATTATTTGATTGGCTACCATAGAAATCATGGTCTTGATCTGCCACTTGTTCTTTCAAGACAGAAAAGTGATCCATGTCACTATTAATGATGACTGCTCGGCTATTTTCCATCAAGAGACGTTTGTGGTAGAAGTAGTCTTCAAAGCTAGGGTGTTCAATAGGACCGATATGGTCGGGGCTGATATTGAGGAAAACTCCCACATCAAAGGTTAGACCATAGACACGTTTGACCAGATAGGCTTGACTAGAGACTTCCATGATGAGGTGGGTACGGTCATTTTGCACAGCTTGATGCATCATGTCAAAGAGGTCAATACTCTCAGGAGTTGTCAATGCAGACTTAAAGAAAGTCTTGCCATCTAGAGTTGTATTCATAGTCGAGAGCATAGCAGGTCGGTGTCCTTGAGATAAGATGTTATAAGCGAAATAGGCTGCCGTTGTCTTCCCCTTGGTTCCAGTAAAGGCGAGGAGTTTGAGTTTTTCCTGTGGATTTCCATAAAATTCCATAGCAATCAGACTCATGGCTTTCTTAATGTCGTTCACGATAATGGCAGGAATACCAACCTCATAGTCTTTTTCAGAAACATACCAACTGAGGCCTTGAGAGATGGCAGAAAGCAGAAATTCCTTCTTAAAGGCAGCACCCTTGACGAAAAAGAGGCTCTTTTCTTTGGCCTTGCGACTGTCATAGCAGATAGTGTCAAATACGACATGACTGTAGTTGTAGTGATAATGTCCTTGGTCGATAATCTCGCGGAAGAGACCATCTTTCTTTAATATATCTAATACGGTTTCAATCTTAATCATACTTTCTATTGTAAACCGAAAGTCGCAAATTTACAAGTAACAAGGAAAAGTTTATAATGGAAGATAAGGAGTTTTTCCTAGTTATCAAAATTGAATGAGGAATCTATGTCGCACGAAAACAATCACCAGCAGGCCCAGATGTTACGGGGGACTGCTTGGTTAACGGCTAGTAACTTTATCAGTCGCCTGCTTGGGGCCATCTATATTATCCCTTGGTACATCTGGATGGGGTCTTATGCGGCTACAGCAAATGGTCTCTTTACCATGGGATACAATATCTATGCCTGGTTTTTGCTGGTTTCAACAGCGGGGATTCCAGTTGCGGTGGCCAAGCAAGTTGCCAAGTATAATACCATGCGAGAAGAGGAGCATAGCTTTGCTCTGATTCGGAGCTTTTTAGGATTTATGACAGGACTAGGCCTGGTTTTTGCTTTAGTCTTGTATGTCTTTGCTCCTTGGCTAGCAGACTTGTCTGGCGTGGGCAAAGACTTGATCCCAATCATGCAAAGCTTGGCTTGGGGAGTCTTGATTTTCCCATCTATGAGTGTTATCCGAGGATTTTTCCAAGGGATGAATAACCTCAAACCTTATGCCATGAGCCAAATCGCTGAGCAGGTCATTCGTGTTATCTGGATGCTCTTAGCAACCTTTATCATTATGAAGCTCGGTTCAGGAAATTACCTAGCAGCTGTTACCCAATCGACCTTTGCGGCCTTTGTCGGCATGGTAGCCAGTTTTGGAGTTTTGATTTATTTCCTTGCTCAAGAAGGTTTACTCAAAAGAGTCTTTGAAACACGAGATAAGATTGATAGCAAACACCTGTTAATGGATACGATTAAGGAAGCTATTCCTTTTATCTTGACTGGTTCGGCTATTCAGCTTTTCCAAATCTTGGACCAAAATACCTTTATCAATAGCATGAAGTGGTTTAGCAACTACAGTAATGAAGACTTAATTGTCATGTTTTCTTATTTTTCTGCCAATCCAAATAAAATTACTATGATTTTGATTTCTGTTGGGGTTTCGATTGGGAGTGTCGGTTTGCCGCTTTTGACTGAAAACTATGTCAAGGGGGACTTGAAGGCGGCTTCTCGTCTGGTTCAGGATAGTATTACCATGCTTTTCTTATTCCTGCTACCAGCAACGGTTGGAGTGGTTATGGTAGGAGAACCTCTTTATACAGTCTTTTATGGCAAACCAGATAGTTTGGCTATGGGCTTGTTTGTCTTTGCAGTTTTGCAGTCTACTATTTTAGGCTTGTACATGGTCTTGTCTCCAATGCTTCAGGCCATGTTCCGCAACCGCAAGGCCGTTCTCTATTTTATCTATGGTTCCATTGCCAAGCTGGTCTTGCAACTACCAACCATTGCTCTCTTTCACAGTTACGGGCCTTTGATTTCCACAACCATCGGTCTCATCATTCCTAACGTCTTGATGTATCGGGATATTTGTAAGGTAACTGGTGTTAAGCGCAAGGTGATTTTGAAACGAACCATTTTAATCAGTTTGTTGACTCTTGTTATGTTCATCGGTGTCGGTGCTATCCAGTGGATTTTAGGATTTGTATTCCAACCAAGTGGACGTTTGTGGAGCTTCCTTTATGTAGCTCTTGTTGGTGCCATGGGTGGAGGAGTATACGGGGTCATGAGTCTCCGTACCCGTTTGTTGGATAAGGTGATTGGAAAAGCCCAAGCAGATCGCCTGCGAGTAAAATTTAGAATTTCTCAATAATTTTTTATAAATAAAAGGGATAATTTGAACATTTCTATCATGAAATGCTTGAATTATTCTCTTTTTTATTATTTTGTAGAATAATTTCTATAGTTTGTAGATGTAATGATTAATTTTTTTAAAAAACCCATTGACTAAATAAAATACGAGTTGTATAATAAAACAAATATTTAAATCAGGAGGTTCTGGAGATGAAAAAGTCTAAGGCCAAGTATGCAACGCTTGCAGGTGTCGTGTTAAGTGCAGGTATTTTGTTAAGTGCCTGTGGAAATTCTAGCACAGCGTCAAAAACATATAACTATGTTTACGTAAGTGACCCATCTAGTTTGAACTATCTAGCAGAAAACCGTGCAACAACCAATGATATCGTGGTTAATTTGGTAGATGGGCTCATGGAAAATGACCAGTATGGGAACTATATCCCATCCTTGGCAGAGGATTGGAGTGTTTCCAAGGACGGTTTGACCTATACCTACAAACTGCGGAAAGATGCTAAATGGTATACTGCAGATGGAGAGGAATATGCTCCTGTAACTGCCCAAGATTTTGTAACTGGTTTGAAATATGCGGCTGATAAAAAATCAGAAGCCTTGTACTTAGTGCAAGAATCCGTTGCAGGTTTAGATGACTATATCACTGGTAAAACAAGCGACTTTTCAACTGTCGGTGTTAAGGCTCTAGATGATCAAACCGTTCAATATACTTTGACACGACCAGAATCTTACTGGAACTCAAAAACAACCTCAACCATTCTCTTCCCAGTCAATGCGGATTTCTTGAAATCAAAAGGGGATGATTTTGGTAAGGTAGATCCATCTAGCATTTTGTACAATGGACCTTTCTTGATGAAATCCTTTGTTTCAAAATCGGTCATCGAATACAAGAAAAATCCTAACTATTGGGATGCTAAAAATGTCTTTGTAGATGATGTGAAATTGGCCTATTATGATGGTAGTGACCAAGATGCACTGGCTCGTAACTATGTGGAGGGGGCTTACAGTTATGCTCGTCTCTATCCAAACAGTTCGAGCTTCGAAGGAATCAAAGAGAAGAATAAAGACAATATCATCTATAGTCTGCAAGATGCTACATCTTACTTCTTAAACTTCAACTTGGATAGAAAATCTTATAAATTCACTTCAAAAACAAGTGATGCTGAGAAGAAGTCTACACAAGAAGCGGTTCTGAATAAAAACTTCCGTCAAGCCATTAACTTTGCCTATGATCGTACAGCTTACGGGGCCCAATCTCAAGGAGAAGAAGGGGCAACTAAGATTTTGCGTAACCTCGTCGTTCCTCCAAACTTCGTAAGTATCAACGGAAAAGACTTTGGTGAAGTAGTAGCCTCTAAGATGGTTAACTACGGTAAGGAATGGCAAGGAATCAACTTTGCAGATGCCCAGGATCCATACTATAATCCTGAAAAAGCCAAGGCTAAATTTGCAGAAGCTAAGAAAGAACTCCAAGCCAAAGGAGTCCAATTCCCTATTCACTTGGACATGACAGTTGACCAAGCTGCTAAAAAGGGTGTCCAAGAGGCAAACTCTATGAAGCAATCTATTGAAGCAGCCTTAGGTGCAGAGAACGTTGTAATTGATATTCAACAACTCACTACTGAAGATTATGATAATACAAGCTATTTGGCTCAGACAGCAGCTCAGAAGGATTATGATCTTTACAACGGTGGTTGGGGTCCTGATTACCAAGATCCTTCAACCTATCTTGACGTCTTTAACGTTAATTCTGGTGGTTTGATGCAAAATCTAGGTTTAGAGCCAGGTGAAGCCAATGACAAGGCCAAGGCTGTTGGATTGGATGTCTACACTCAAATGTTGGAAGAAGCCAATAAGGAACAAGATCTTGCAAAACGCTATGAAAAGTATGCTGATATCCAAGCTTGGTTGGTGGATAGCTCTCTAGCAATTCCAAATGTTTCTAAGGGCGGAACACCAGTATTGAGAAAAACAGTTCCTTTCTCAGAACCATATTCATTAGCTGGTAATAAAGGTATCGAATCATATAAATATCTCAAAGTACAAGATAAGACAGTTACGAAAGACGAATATGAAAAAGCCAAAGAAAAATGGTTGAAAGAAAAAGAAGAATCGAATAAAAAAGCTCAAGAAGAATTGGCAAAACATGTCAAATAGGGATTTTTCAAGAAAAACGATGGTTTCGAAAGAAGCTGTCGTTTTTTAATAGAATGATGGTAAATTTGGAAGAAAAATCTCACATTTTTTTCTTTGTTTCTTGAATTTATGTTATAATGAATATAATAAAAACGTGAGAAACCATTTTCGAAAATCTACCCAATGTTGATTGAAGTGTGCACATGCTAGGATGATTTAATAGGAGGGATGCTGTCTACTGGAAAAGTAAGATAAAATGCAACAAATGATAAGTTCTTCTTTAAGTGAAGAATTCTTAACTGTCTATTTACTAATCGTTATGGAGGTAACATCATGGGCGCTATTATGGAGTTTGCAACAGAAAAACAGATTGCATCATTTCTTTCAACTTGCCACATTGAAGGGCAAAAGAATTTTCTGATGGCTTTCAAGAAAAAGACATGGTTCAAATCCTTTATTGATTTTTTCATAATAGGTGGTTCCTACTATGTTCAGTCGAGTGTGAAGCCTAAGATTCTGGCATTCACACCTAAGGGAATCTACTTGATGGACATCAGTGATGTAACTGGAAATCGTTCTAATCACGTCGTAGAGATGCCTTGGAATCAAGTTCAAGATTTTACTTATAAGACAGTATTGAATACAGTTAGACTGAATTGGAACTATCAAAATGAAGTCTATATTTTTTCCGTGGATGTCGGTCAGGTTAGTCGGCATGTGGGCCAATATAAATTTAACAAAGACCATTGTGACTATTTAGCCCAACACGATTTCTTTCGTTCCAAGTAAACCCTAGCAATCATTTTCACAAAAGAATCTGGAGTGTTTTCTGGATTCTTTTTAGCTTTACTCGATAAGTCTATAGTTTGAAACTATAACTAGCTCTTGAAAAGAAGAAAATGAGTTGGTGAAAATAAGTGGTACAATAGTTACTATAGATTTGGAGGAATTGTATGAGCAAGGAATTACACATTAACACAATTTTGGCCCAGGCGGGTATTAAGTCAGATGAAGCGACAGGTGCATTGGTGACACCGCTTCATTTTTCAACGACCTATCAGCATCCAGAGTTTGGTGAATCTACTGGATTTGACTATACGCGTACTAAAAACCCAACTCGTAGTAAGGCTGAGGAGGTCTTGGCAGCTATTGAGTCAGCAGACTATGCCCTAGCGACTAGCTCAGGGATGTCAGCAATTGTATTGGCCTTTAGCGTCTTTCCAGTAGGAAGTAAGGTTTTGGCAGTACGTGACCTTTATGGAGGTTCTTTCCGCTGGTTTAATCAAGTGGAGCAGGAAGGCCGTTTCCATTTTACCTATGCCAATACAGAAGAAGAGTTGATTGCCGAGTTGGAGAAGGACGTGGATGTTCTCTATATTGAAACACCAACCAATCCCTTGATGTTGGAATTTGATATCGAAAAACTAGCAAAATTAGCTCATGCTAAGGGTGCCAAAGTGGTGGTGGACAATACCTTCTACAGCCCTATTTACCAACGCCCGATTGAAGATGGAGCAGATATCGTTCTTCATTCAGCAACCAAGTATCTGGCAGGCCACAATGATGTCCTGGCTGGGGTGGTTGTGACAAATAGTTTAGAACTATACGAAAAACTCTTCTACAATCTCAATACGACAGGGGCAGTCTTATCGCCATTTGACAGTTATCAATTGATTCGTGGTCTCAAGACCTTGTCTCTTCGTATGGAGCGCTCAACAGCCAATGCCCAAGAAGTGGTTGCCTTTTTGAAGGATTCTCCAGCAGTTAAGGAAGTTCTCTACACTGGTCGTGGGGGGATGATTTCCTTTAAAGTAGCGGATGAAACACGCATTCCTCACATTTTAAACAGTCTTAAGGTCTTCTCTTTTGCGGAAAGTTTGGGTGGGGTAGAAAGTCTCATTACTTATCCAACGACTCAAACTCACGCTGATATTCCAGCAGAAGTACGCCATTCTTATGGTTTGACAGATGACCTCTTGCGCTTGTCAATTGGGATTGAGGATGCTAGAGATTTGATTGCAGATTTGCGCCAAGCCTTGGAAGGATAAGACAAAGATGGGAAAATATGATTTTACAAGCCTGCCCAATCGTTTAGGGCACCATACCTATAAATGGAAAGAAGCAGAAACGGATAGTGAAGTCCTACCAGCTTGGATAGCGGATATGGACTTTGTAGTCTTGCCTGAAATCCGCCAAGCCGTGCAAACTTATGCGGATCAACTGGTTTATGGTTATACCTATGCCAGTGATGATTTAATTAAGGAAGTTCAAAAGTGGGAAGCCACACAACACGGTTACCACTTTGACAAAGAGGCTCTTATCTTTATCGAGGGTGTGGTACCAGCCATCTCAACAGCTATTCAAGCTTTCACAAAAGAAGGCGAAGCGGTTCTGATTAACACACCTGTCTATCCACCCTTTGCTCGCAGTGTCAAGTTGAACAACCGTAGATTGATTACCAATTCTTTGGTGGAAAAGGATGGTCTGTTTGAGATTAACTTTGACCGACTTGAAAAGGATTTGGTGGAAGAGGATGTCAAACTTTATATTCTCTGCAACCCTCACAATCCTGGTGGACGTGTTTGGGAAAAAGAAGTCTTGGAGAAGATTGGTCAACTCTGCCAAAAACATGGTGTTTTCTTGGTTTCGGATGAGATTCACCAAGATTTGGCCCTCTTTGGTCACAAGCATCATTCCTTCAATACTGTCAACCCTGACTTTAAAGAATTTGCTATCGTCTTGACCAGTGCCACTAAAACCTTTAATATTGCTGGGACAAAAAATTCCTATGCAGTCATTGAAAATCCTAAGTTGAGACTGGCTTACCAGAAACGCCAGTTGACCAATAATCAGCATGAAATTTCAGGCTTGGGCTATTTGGCGACAGAAGCTGCTTATCGCTATGGTAAGGATTGGTTAGAGGAACTCAAGCAAGTCTTTGAAGACCACATCAATTATGTGGTAGATCTATTTGGAAAAGAGACTAAAATCAAGGTTATGAAACCGCAAGGAACCTACTTGATTTGGCTTGATTTTTCAGCCTATGACCTGACTGATGAAACATTACAAGAGCTTTTGAGAAATGAAGCTAAGGTTATCCTTAACCGTGGTTTGGATTTTGGAGAGGAAGGAAGTCTCCATGCTCGCCTCAATGTAGCCATGCCTAAATCTCTGTTGCAAGAAGTGTGTCAGCGAATTGTGACGACTTTTGCTAAACTTTAAAAATCCAGCCTTCTAGGAGAAAAGTATCTCTAGAAGGCTATTTTCATAGGGGAAAATATGGTATAATAAAAAGATAAGGTAAAGGTAAAAATATGGCTAAGTTGATTCCGGGGAAAGTCCGTATCGAAGGCGTTGCCCTTTATGAAACTGGTAAGGTTGACATTATCAAGGAAAAGAACAGTCGGCTCTACGCTCGCGTTGCAGAAGAAGAACTGCGCTATAGTTTAGAGGATGATTTGGTTTTTTGTGCCTGCGATTTTTTCCAAAAGAGGGGCTACTGTGTGCATTTGGCAGCGCTGGAGCATTTTCTAAAAAATGATGAGCGTGGTCAGGAAATCTTGCAGAGTCTGGAAGAAGGTCATGAAGAAAAAGAGGCCGTTGAAACCAAGGTGACCTTGGGCGGTAAATTTTTGGACCGAATCTTATCTCCAAAATCAGACCGAGCTTATGAATTATCCGCAGTAGGTCAGGTGGAAGTAGGAACCAATCATATCTTGTGGACCTTGAGAATCGGGCAAATTAATAGTCAAAAATACTATGTCATTCGGGATATTCCACTCTTTTTAAGGATTGTCGAGCAGAGAAAGTCTTATATGATTGGCAAGATTTATGAGGAGTCTCTTTCTTGGGAAGCCTTTGATGAGGCCAGTCAAGAACTTCTGACTTTCTTGCGAGGACTGATGGAGGACGGACAGGCTCCAGACCTCTTTTTCCAAAACCAGGGTCGGCACCTCTTTTTCCCTCTGACTTTTTTTGAGCAGGGTGTGAATTTATTGATGACCATGCCCCATTTTCAATTTGACCATCAAGTGGATAGCTACCAAACCCTGCTTTTTCAGGATTTGCATGCGGAAGCCAATCTATTTGCCTTTACAGTGACAGAATACTCGGATTATTTTGAAATGGAAATCAGTGAGAGTCCAAGGGTCAATGTCTTTTATCAGGGAGCTGTACTTTTCCATAAAGGTCAGGTTTATTTTCAAACAGACCAGCAGATGCGTCTTCTCAAGGAAATCAAAGCGCTACCTGTGGATCAACAAGGAAAGAAATACCTGCAATTTGATAGTAGTGACCGAGATAAGTTAGCTTCCTGTCTAACGCTCTTTAGCCAGATGGGCACCGTTTCAGCTCCAGAACGTTTACAAATCAAAACTTTTGCACCCTCTTTTTACTTTGACAGGGAAGAAGATAATCGGATTCGTTTAGAAATTCAGTTTGATTATGGAAATAGGCAGGTATCAAGCCGACAAGAGCTAGAAGAATTGCCATTTTCGAGTGACGCGGACTTAGAAGAAAGAGTTTTCCAAGTCTGTTTGGCAGCTGGTTTTGAAGCTGATTTTCAATCTTGGCGTCAGGCCTTAAAAGCAGAGTCTGTCTATCATTTCTTTCATGAAATCATTCCAGTCTTTGAAAAACTCGGGACTGTTGATCTATCAGATGAGTTAGAAGAACTCTATAACCTAGCAAGCCCTCAAGTGCAGATTGCTTCCAAGGGAGGTCTCTTGGAAATCCAGTTTGATTTCCAAGATATCGCCCAAGAGGAAATTGACCAAGCCATGCAGGCCTTGGTTGCCAACAAGGATTTTTACATTGATTCGTCTAATCAAGTCTACTTTTTTGATGAAGAAACCAAGAAAATTCGCCAAAATCTACAGGAACTGGGGCAATTTGAACTAAAAGATGGCTCCTTGCAGACTCGGAAATCCTTGGCCTACAGTTTAGCTCATCTTTTTGAAGGGCGAGACCGTGTTTCTTTTTCACAAGAATTCCAGAATCTGGCTCATGATTTGACGCATCCAGAGGACTTCCCTAGACAGGCAACTCAGGTTCAGGCTGATTTGCGAGATTATCAGGAAAAGGGAATCGGCTGGCTGCAAATGCTCCATCATTATGGTTTTGGTGGGATTTTGGCTGATGATATGGGACTTGGTAAAACCCTGCAGACTATTGCTTTTTTGACCAGTCAAGTGACAAAAGAAAGTCGGGTTTTGATTTTAGCTCCGTCAGGTTTAATCTACAACTGGGCAGATGAATTTCAGAAGTTTGCCCCACAGTTGGATGTAGCTGTTGTTCATGGCTTGAAAGCTAGTCGTGAAGAGATTCTTGCTGAAAGCCATCAAATCTATGTGACGAGTTATGCTACCTTCCGTCAGGACAGTGAGCTTTATCAGGGGATGTCCTTTGACTTTCTTTTCTTAGATGAAGCTCAGGTTATGAAAAATGCCCAAACCAAGATTGCTCAGACCTTGAGACAATTTGTGGTGCCGTCGGTCTTTGCCTTGTCAGGGACTCCTATTGAAAATCATTTGGGTGAGTTGTGGTCTATTTTCCAAATCGTCATGCCAGGACTCTTGCCAAGCAAGAAAGAATTTATGAAATTGCCAGCCGAGCGAGTGGCTCAGTTTATCAAGCCTTTCGTGATGCGACGCAAGAAAGAAGAAGTTCTGACTGAATTGCCAGACTTGATTGAAGTGGTTTATAAGAATGAACTGGAAGACCAGCAAAAGGCTATTTACCTAGCCCAGTTGCAACAGATGAGAGATAGATTGGCTCAAGTGTCAGATCAGGAATTTCAGCGAAGTCGTGTGGAAATCTTGTCTGGTCTGATGCGCTTGCGCCAAATCTGTGACACTCCTGCCCTCTTTATGGAAGATTATCAGGGAGCCAGTGGCAAACTGGATAGTCTCCGAGACCTGCTGGTACAGGTGGCAGACGGCGGACACCGTGTCTTGATTTTCTCGCAGTTCAAGGGAATGTTGGAGAAAATTGAACAAGAACTGCCAGACTTGGGATTGACATCCTTTAAAATTACGGGTTCAACCCCAGCCAAGGAAAGACAAGACATGACCAAGGCCTTTAACCAAGGGGAAAGAGATGCCTTTCTGATTTCCCTCAAGGCTGGTGGTGTCGGTCTGAATCTGACAGGTGCTGATACGGTTATTTTGGTTGACCTTTGGTGGAATCCTGCGGTGGAGGCGCAAGCCATTGGCCGTGCCCATCGGATGGGTCAGGAAGAAACGGTTGAGGTCTATCGCTTGGTGACCAAGGGAACCATTGAAGAAAAAATTCAGGAACTCCAAGAACAGAAGAAACATCTGGTGTCACAAGTATTGGATGGCACAGAGTCACGTGGCAGTCTGACCCTAGCAGAAATTAGAGAAATTTTGGGAATTTCTGAAGCCAGCACTTGAAAAATCAAGACAATACGCTATAATGAAGTGTTGAAAGGAAATAGAAAATGAAACAAGAACGATTTCCATTGGTGTCAGATGACGAGATCATGTTGACTGAAATGCCAGTCATGAACTTGTATGATGAGTCTGATCTGATCAGTAATATCAAGGGTGAGTATCGAGATAAAAATTATTTAGAATGGGCTCCTATTACTGAAGAGGCGCCAGTAAAACCGATTGAAAAGCAAGTAGAGAAACCTAAAAAGGCTCCTTTAGGGGTTAAAAAAGAAGGAAAGAGTTATGCTGAGGTGGCGCGTGAAGAAGCGCGTGCAGACTTGAAAAAGAAACGCTCTGCTAACTATCTAACTCAGGATTTCAGCCGTGCGAGACGTCATTCTAAATCAGGCCTTCTTAGACAGGGCAATCAACCGACAGCGCCTTTCCAAAAGGAAAATCCTGGTGAATTTGTCAAATATAGCCAAAAATTGACCCAGTCTCAGTACATCTTGGCGGAAGAAGTCAATTCTATCCCTACCAAGAATGAAGAAGTGTCAGTACCTGCTCCAAAGAAAAACAACTATGATTTTCTGAAAAAGAGCCAAATCTATAATAAAAAAAGTAAACAAACAGAACAAGAACGTCGGGTTGCCCAAGAGTTGAATCTGACCAGAATTACAGAATAGGGGAGAAAACATGCCAAAGACATATCATTTTATCGGAATTAAGGGATCAGGGATGAGTGCCTTGGCCTTGATGTTGCACCAAATGGGGCATAAGGTACAGGGATCAGATGTTGAAAAGTACTACTTTACTCAACGTGGTCTTGAGCAGGCAGGAATTACTATTCTTCCTTTTGATGAAAAGAACCTAGACGGTGACATGGAAATTATCGCTGGAAATGCCTTTCGTCCAGATAACAACGTCGAAATTGCCTATGCGGACCAAAATGGTATCAGCTACAAACGTTATCATGAGTTTCTAGGTAGCTTTATGCGTGATTTTGTTAGCATGGGAGTAGCTGGAGCGCATGGAAAAACTTCAACGACAGGTATGTTGTCTCATGTCTTGTCTCACATCACAGACACTAGCTTCTTGATTGGGGATGGGACCGGTCGTGGTTCGGCCAATGCCAAATATTTTGTCTTTGAATCTGACGAATATGAGCGCCACTTTATGCCTTATCACCCAGAATACTCTATTATTACCAACATTGACTTTGACCATCCAGACTATTTCACAAGTCTTGAGGATGTTTTCAATGCCTTTAACGACTATGCCAAACAAATTACCAAGGGTCTTTTTGTCTATGGTGAAGATGCAGAATTGCGTAAAATTACATCAGATGCACCAATTTATTATTATGGTTTTGAAGCAGAAGGTAATGAATTTGTAGCTAGTGAGCTTCTTCGTTCAACAACTGGTTCAACCTTCACCGTTCATTTCCGTGGACAAGACTTGGGGCAATTCCACATTCCAACCTTTGGTCGTCACAATATCATGAATGCGACAGCCGTTATTGGTCTTCTTTACACAGCAGGATTTGATTTGAACTTGGTGCGTGAGCACTTGAAAACATTTGCCGGTGTTAAGCGTCGTTTCACTGAGAAAATTGTCAATGATACAGTTATTATCGATGACTTTGCCCACCATCCAACAGAAATTATTGCGACCTTGGATGCGGCTCGTCAGAAATACCCAAGCAAGGAAATTGTAGCAGTCTTCCAACCGCATACCTTTACAAGAACCATTGCCTTGTTAGATGACTTTGCTCATGCTTTAAACCAAGCAGATGCTGTTTACCTAGCGCAAATTTATGGGTCAGCTCGTGAAGTAGACCATGGAGATGTCAAGGTAGAAGACCTAGCCAATAAAATCAACAAGAAACACCAAGTGATTACTGTTGAAAATGTTTCTCCCCTCCTAGACCATGACAATGCTGTCTATGTCTTTATGGGAGCAGGAGACATCCAAACCTATGAATACTCATTTGAGCGTCTCTTGTCAAACTTGACAAGCAATGTTCAATAGGATGCTCCCATGGAAATTCCAATTAAGATCATTCAGGCAAGCAAGTCTGATTTGGCTGAGATAGAGGCGATTCAAACCTCGTCTTATCCAGCTGAAAAGCATCTGACTTCCCATATCTTAGAAGAAAGTATCCGTAAGTGTGCGGATACCTTTCTTCTAGCTAGGGATGAAAATAAACTTTTAGGCTATATTTTATCAAGTCCCCAGTCAGATAATCCGCAATGTCTAAAAGTGCATTCTTTAGTCATTGAGGCTGACCATCAGAGACAGGGCTTGGGAACACTTCTTCTTGCAGCCTTGAAAGAGGTGGCAGTTGAGCTGGATTACAAAGCTATTCGTTTGGAGAGTCCTTCTGAGCTGCTTTCCTATTTTGAAATGAACGGTTTTATTGATGAAGAAACTTCTCTTTATGAAACTAGCCAG
Source organism: Streptococcus sp. 5346 (assembly GCF_013277455.1). Lineage (GTDB taxonomy): Bacteria > Bacillota > Bacilli > Lactobacillales > Streptococcaceae > Streptococcus. Next base: position 172,195 of record NZ_VMMY01000001.1, on the reverse strand, counting down.
AGTTTTAGTATGATTTGGTTTAATCCCTTTTATCTGGAGGCACAATGAAAATCAGACAAGCAAGATTAGAAGATTTGGATCGTATCGTCGAGATTGAACTAGAGAATTTCTCGGTTGAAGAAGCCATTCCTCGATCTGTCTTTGAGGCACATTTGCGAGAAATTCAGACCTCTTTTCTGGTTGCGGAAAAAGAAGGAAGAATCATGGGGTACATAGAAGGACCAGTTGGCCCCCACCGCCATCTGCAAGACCAGTCTTTTACAGAAGAGATAGAAGATTATAGTCATGAGCCTGGTGGCTATATCTCTGTGACCTGTCTTTCTATTGCCAAAGAAGCACAGGGCCTCGGACTGGGTCAGAAATTGCTGACAGCCTTGAAAGAAGTTGCTCTTGAGGATAAGAGAGAAGGTATTAACCTAACCTGTCATGACTATCTCATCGCCTACTATGAAAAACACGGATTTGTCAATGAAGGCTTGTCTCAGTCAACCTTTGCAGGGGAAACTTGGTATGATATGATCTGGGAAACGAAAAAATAAACTAGGAAAAGTATCATAGGTTGCTTTTCTTGGACTTTTAAGATATAATATTATGGATTGTCAACAAGGAGGAAAAACTTTTGAGTGAAAAGTCAAGAGAAGAAGAGAAATTAAGCTTTAAAGAGCAGATTCTGAGAGATTTAGAAAAAGTAAAAGGCTATGATGAAGTTCTGAGAGAAGATAAGGCAGTAGTTCGCACTCCTGCAAATGAACCTTCAGCTGAAGAACTCATGGCTGATTCCTTGTCAACGGTAGAGGAGATTATGAGAAAAGCTCCTACCGTGCCTACTCACCCAAGTCAAGATGTACCTTCTTCTCCAGCGGAAGAAAGTGGATCAAGACCAGGTCCAGGTCCTGTTAGACCTAAGAAATTTGAAAGAGAATACAATGAAACCCCAACAAGGGTAGCTGTTTCCTATAAGATGGCAGAGAAAAAAGCAGAACAAGCAGGTCCAGAAACACCTACGCTTGCTACAGAAACAGTGGATATCATCAGCGATACACCACGTCGTAGCCGTAGAGAAGGAGCAAAACCCGTTAAGCCTAAGAAAGAGAAGAAGTCACATGTGAAAGCCTTTGTGATTTCATTCCTTGTATTCCTTACTTTGCTCTCAGCAGGTGGTTACTTTGGTTATCAGTACGTAGTAGATTCTTTATTGCCTATCGATGCTAATTCTAAGAAATATGTGACGGTTCAAATTCCTGACGGTTCAAACGTTCAAGAAATCGGTACGACGCTTGAAAAAGCTGGTTTGGTAAAGCATGGTCTGATTTTTAGCTTTTATGCCAAGTATAAAAATTATACCGATTTGAAAGCAGGTTACTACAATTTACAAAAGAGTATGAGTACAGAAGACTTACTCAAAGAGTTGCAAAAAGGTGGAACAGATGAACCGCAAGAACCTGTCCTTGCGACTTTGACAATTCCAGAAGGTTATACGATTGATCAAATTGCACAAGCGGTAGGTCAATTGCAAGGTGACTTCAAAGAGCCTTTGACAGCGGAGGCTTTCTTGGCTAAAGTTCAAGATGAGAACTTTATCAGTCAAGAAGTTGCCAAATATCCGAGTCTACTTGAAAGCTTGCCTACAAAGGAAAGTGGGGCTCGTTATCGTTTGGAAGGATACCTTTTCCCAGCTACATACTCTATCAAGGAAAGCACAACTGTTGAAAGCTTGATTGATGAGATGTTGGCGGCTACGGATAAGAACCTATCTCCTTACTATAGTACTATCAAATCTAAAAACTTGACTGTCAATGAGTTGTTGACCATTGCTTCCTTGGTCGAAAAAGAAGGTGCCAAGACAGAAGATCGTAAGCTCATTGCAGGTGTATTCTACAATCGTTTGAATCGTGATATGCCACTTCAAAGTAATATTGCAATCTTGTATGCCCAAGGAAAACTGGGGCAAAATATCAGCCTAGCTGAGGATGTTGCGATTGATACCAACATTGATTCACCTTATAATGTTTATAAAAATGTAGGTCTCATGCCTGGTCCAGTCGATAGTCCAAGTCTGGATGCGATTGAGTCAAGCATCAATCAAACTAAGAGCGATAACCTCTACTTTGTAGCAGATGTCACAGATGGCAAGGTCTACTATGCTAACAATCAAGAAGACCACGATCGCAATGTTGCTGAACATGTCAACAGCAAATTAAACCAAACAAACTAAAATTATGTGATACTTCACATCATTTTCTTTAGAAAATATCATCAGAAGAAAGTTGAGAAAAATGTCAGAAAAAACATATCCTATGACCCTTGCGGAAAAGGAAAAACTTGAAAAAGAATTAGAAGAATTGAAATTGGTTCGCCGACCAGAAGTGGTAGAACGCATTAAGATTGCCCGTTCATACGGTGACCTTTCTGAAAACAGTGAATACGAAGCAGCTAAGGATGAACAAGCCTTTGTCGAAGGACAAATCTCTAGCTTGGAAACAAAAATCCGTTACGCTGAAATCGTAAATAGTGACTCAGTTGCAGATGATGAAGTGGCGATTGGAAAAACAGTCACTATCCAAGAAATTGGTGAGGACGAGGAAGAAGTTTATATTATCGTAGGTTCAGCCGGTGCAGATGCCTTTGCGGGTAAAGTTTCAAATGAAAGCCCAATTGGACAAGCCTTGATTGGCAAGAAAACAGGTGACACAGCAACGATTGAAACACCTGTTGGTAGCTATGATGTAAAAATCTTGAAGGTTGAAAAAACAGCCTAAAAACAGAAAAAAGGAGTGGGGAGGCTGTGCGCTTCACTCACTCCTTTTTCCATTTTAAATTGAATTGGAGACGATATGAGTTCAAAGAAGAAAAAAAATAAGATGGAGCGTGGTCTAACCAATCGTCACGTGCAGGTTATGGCCATTGCGGGAACAATCGGAACAGGACTCTTTTTGGGAGCGGGTCGCTCTATTAGCCTGACAGGTCCTTCCATTGTACTGATTTATATGATTACTGGGGCTTTCATGTTCCTCATGATGCGTGCGGTTGGGGAAATGCTCTACCAAGATCCTGAGCAACATACCTTTATCAACTTTATCACGCGTCATTTGGGTAAGGGCTGGGGCTATTTCTCGGTTTGGTCTTACTGGCTATCTGTTGTCTTTATCGGTATGGCGGAAATTACTGCTATCGCACATTATGTGCAATTTTGGTTCCCAACTTGGCCAAGTTGGATGATTGAGATTGGATTTTTGACCATTCTAGCCTTGGTCAATCTGATTGCGGTGAAGCTCTTTGGAGAAGTTGAGTTTTGGTTTGCGATGGTCAAGATTGTGGCTATTTTAGCCATGATTGCCACAGGGATCTTTATGGTCTTGACAGGCTTTAAGACACCTCATGGAGTAGCAAGTTTGGCTAATATTGCTGACAATTTCTCTCTCTTTCCAAATGGTGGAGTGAACTTTGTCATGGCCTTCCAGATGGTTTTCTTTGCCTATCTCATGATTGAGTTTATCGGGGTAACAACTTCTGAAACCAAAAATCCACGTCAGGTCTTGCCAAAAGCCGTTAAGGAAATTCCTTTGCGTATCGCCTTTTTCTACGGTGGTGCCCTCTTAGCCATCATGGCTATCATTCCGTGGCGTGAACTTGCTTCGGCTGATTCACCTTTTGTTACAGTATTTGAATTGGCCGGTATCAAGTGGGCGGCAGCCTTGATTAACTTCGTCGTTTTGACCTCAGCAGCATCTGCTCTTAACTCAACCCTTTATTCAACAGGACGTCATTTATACCAGATTGCTCATGATTCACCAAATCCATTCTTAAAAGCAATCAAGGCAGACACCCTTTCTCGCCATAACGTGCCACAAAATGCTATCATTGCTTCAGCGGTTTTGATTGCCCTAGCAGCATTTATCAATGTCTTGCCAGGTGTTTCCGATGCCTTTGCCTTGATTACGGCATCGTCGTCAGGTGTCTATATCGCCATTTATATCTTGATTATGGTGGCTCACCTTAAATACCGCAAGTCACCAGACTTTATGGCGGATGGCTATCTCATGCCCCATTATCGTTTCTTAAATCCTTTAACAATGCTCTTCTTTGCCTTTGTATTTGTAACCCTCTTTTTACAAGAGTCTACATTTGTAGGAGCAATCGGATCAGCTATCTGGATTATCGGTTTTGGGATTTACAGCCAGTGGAAATTTAGAAAATAGATTAAAGACTCATCAACTCAGGTTGGTGGGTTTTTCTAGTTTGACAGTCTATTGAAATAAGACTATAATACAAGCTGTATCAGTTTTCAAGGAGGTTTGGATGTACTTTAGATTGGAAAATAAGGAATCTCAGAAAGCACAAGAAATTGGGAATTTGATTCGTGCTTATAACCGTTCAAAAAGAGAAGAGGCTGAAAGTGAGCCGCTTAATCTTTATGTCGAAGATGAAAAGGGCAATCTCTTGGCAGGCTTAGTAGCAGAGACTTTTGGAAATTGGCTAGAAATCGAGTATTTATTTGTAAAAGAGGAATTGAGAGGGAAAGGAATCGGTTCAAGACTATTGCAGCAAGCAGAAACTGAAGCTAAGAATCGAAACTGTCGTTTTGCTTTTGTCAATACTTACCAGTTTCAAGCTCCTGATTTTTATAAAAGGCATGGCTACAAGGAAGTCTTTAGGTTACAAGACTATCCCTACATTGGGCAAAGATATTATTACCAAAAGGATTTGTAAGGTGAATATGAAAGTATAAGGCAAAGAGGGGTTCTTGACATAAGTATGAAGGGGATTCTTGATAAATACCAGTTAAATCCTACAAATTGTGTCTTTCTAGGTGATATTGAAGACAATGCAATCGCAGCTGAGAAATTGGGAATCAAGGTCTATAAGATTAAGAAAAGAAGTGATGTCGTCGATATTTTGAAATCCTATATTTAAACTTAACACTCTCTATTTTTTATGGTAGAGAGTTTTTTGTTAATAAAATTTTACAAAATGACATTTATATATTGCATTAAGTTAGATATATGATATAATGTTGTTAAAAAGAGGCGCAACTTTTTAAAACTATAAGGAGGACGAAGGTGGCTAAAAATTTAAAATTAAAATTAGCTCGGGTAGAGCTTGATTTAACTCAAGGTCAACTGGCAGATGCTGTTGGGGTGACGCGCCAGACTATTGGTTTGATAGAGACGGGGAAATACAATCCCAGTCTTTCCCTCTGCCAGTCCATTTGCAGATGCTTAGGCAAAACTTTGGATCAATTATTTTGGGAGGAAGAAGATGAAAAATAGATTTTTTTATTATCAATTACTAGACGAAAGAGAAGAACAACTGATCAATAAAGCGGGGGCTGAAAGTTTCTATATCTCTATAGCTTTCTTGCTTTTATCTTATATGATTGCAGTATTAGCACCAAGTCTTTTTAATCCGAGAATGATTCTCATCATTATCATTATTGGAACTTTTTACTTTTTCGGCCGTGCTCGAGATTTGGGTGTGAACTACTATAGTCGTTTTCATTTTACGATTTTGGGTTGTTTTTTCCTAACCTTGGCTATTACGGCTCTTTTGATGTTGCAGAATTATCAATTTAACATAGAAATTTATCAGCACAATCCTTTGAACGTTAAATACTTATCTGCTTGGGTCATTACTTATCTGATTTACCTTCCTTGGGTTTTTATCGGTAATCTCGGACTTAAAAGTTATGGCGAATGGGCTCAGAAAAAGTTTGAACAAGATATGGATGAACTGGAGAGTGGAGAATAGCTTGTTACTCTTTTCTCAATCCAGCTAAAATGTGATATAATAGTACTAATTTATTGGAATACATGAAAGTTTTTGAAAATTTTCATGGGTTTCTAGCTAAGGAAGTAGGAAAAGTATGTATCCAGATGATAGTTTGACATTGCACACGGACTTGTACCAGATTAACATGATGCAGGTTTACTTTGACCAAGGAATTCACAATAAAAAGGCGGTCTTTGAGGTTTATTTCCGCCAACAGCCTTTTAAGAATGGCTATGCGGTTTTTGCAGGTTTGGAAAGAATTGTGAATTATCTTGAAGACTTGCGTTTTTCAGATAGTGATATTGCCTATTTGGAGTCTCTAGGCTATCATGGGGCATTCTTGGATTACCTTCGCAATTTCCAGTTGGAGTTGACCGTTCGTTCTGCCCAAGAAGGGGATTTGGTTTTTGCCAATGAACCGATTGTGCAGGTGGAAGGCCCTCTAGCACAATGTCAGTTGGTCGAAACGGCTCTTTTGAACATCGTCAACTACCAGACATTAGTGGCGACTAAGACAGCTCGTATTCGTTCGGTCATCGAAGATGAACCTTTGATGGAGTTTGGAACACGTCGGGCTCAAGAAATGGATGCGGCTATCTGGGGAACACGCGCAGCGGTGATTGGTGGTGCCAATGGAACTAGCAACGTGCGTGCTGGTAAACTCTTTGATATTCCTGTCTTGGGGACCCATGCCCATTCCTTGGTGCAGGTTTATGGTAACGACTATGAAGCTTTCAAGGCTTACGCTGCGACCCACAAAAATTGCGTTTTTCTTGTGGATACCTATGACACCCTTCGTATCGGTGTACCAGCAGCCATTCAGGTGGCGCGTGAGCTAGGAGACCAGATTAACTTTATGGGTGTTCGGATTGATTCTGGGGATATTGCCTACATTTCCAAGAAAGTTCGTCAGCAACTGGACGAGGCTGGATTTACAGAGGCTAAGATTTATGCTTCTAATGATTTGGATGAAAATACCATCCTCAACCTCAAGATGCAAAAGGCCAAGATTGATGTCTGGGGTGTGGGTACCAAGCTGATTACAGCCTATGACCAGCCAGCTCTTGGGGCAGTTTACAAGATTGTTGCAATCGAAGATGAAAATGGCCAGATGCGCAATACCATCAAGCTGTCAAATAATGCTGAAAAAGTGTCTACGCCAGGTAAGAAGCAGGTGTGGCGCATTACCAGTCGTGAAAAAGGCAAGTCAGAGGGTGACTACATCACTTATGATGGTGTGAATGTGAGTGACATGACAGAAATCAAGATGTTCCATCCGACCTATACTTATATCAAGAAGACGGTTCGTAATTTTGATGCTGTGCCTCTCTTGGTGGATATTTTCAAGGACGGGAAATTGATTTATAACCTGCCTAGTTTGACTGAGATTCAGGACTATGCTCGTAAGGAATTTGACAAGCTTTGGGATGAATACAAGCGCGTGCTCAATCCGCAGCACTATCCAGTGGATTTGGCGCGTGATGTATGGCAAGATAAGATGGACTTGATTGACAAGATGCGTAAGGAAGCCCTTGGTGAAGGAGAAGAAGAATGAGTTTGCAAGAAACGATTATCCAAGAATTGGGTGTCAAACCAGTGATTGATGCTCAGGAAGAAATCCGTCGTTCCATCGATTTCTTAAAAAGATATCTGAAAAAACACCCCTTCCTTAAAACTTTTGTACTAGGGATTTCTGGAGGACAAGACTCAACCTTAGCAGGACGTTTAGCTCAATTAGCTATGGAAGAACTGCGAGCTGAAACGGGCGATGACAGCTACAAATTTATCGCTGTCCGTCTGCCTTATGGAGTGCAAGCTGATGAAGCAGATGCTCAAAAAGCTCTTGCTTTCATCCAACCAGATATTAGCTTGGTTGTGAATATCAAGGAATCAGCTGACGCCATGACGGCAGCAGTTGAAGCGACAGGTAGTCCTGTCTCAGACTTCAACAAGGGCAATATCAAGGCTCGTTGTCGTATGATTGCTCAGTATGCCCTTGCAGGTGTCCATAGCGGAGCGGTCATTGGTACAGATCATGCTGCGGAAAATATCACAGGTTTCTTTACCAAGTTTGGTGACGGTGGTGCAGATATTTTACCACTGTTCCGTCTCAATAAACGCCAAGGAAAACAACTATTGAAGGAGCTAGGTGCAGACCCAGCCCTTTATGAAAAGATCCCAACAGCAGACCTAGAAGAAGACAAACCTGGTTTGGCTGACGAGATAGCCCTCGGAGTCACCTATGCAGAGATTGACGACTACCTAGAAGGCAAAACAATCAGCCCAGAAGCCCAAGTAATAATTGAAAACTGGTGGGACAAAGGCCAACATAAACGCCACCTACCCATCACCGTCTTTGATGACTTTTGGGAGTGAGACAGAAATCGGTAACTCACAGAGTTCGATTTCGTCGTCTCACCCCCGCAACGATGACTAGGTTTGAAAAAGCTTGCTAGAGCGCATTTCAAACCAGACAGCGACTGCGTCAAGGGATTAGACAAAAACTCGTTTTCTAGCTGTTGCTGAGTTTAGTCACTTTACCACGAGCATGGAAACAGGAAAACGAGGAAGGTCCGGTGGACCTTTTTAGCTTATTACCTTGAAATTCAAAAGCAAAGTAAATTTAAATTGAGGTTGGGCAGAGAATCATCTATCAGAAAGTGAGGTAGCATAGTGAAATCTATAGGTACGCAAACATTACAGACAGATCGTTTAATTTTGAGAAGATTTGTGGAAAGTGATGCAGAAGCTATGTTTCAGAATTGGGCTTCCTCTGCTGAGAATCTGACCTATGTCACTTGGGATCCCCATTCTAATGTCGAAATCACTCGAAACTCGATCCGAAATTGGGTTGCTTCCTATACAAATCCCAACTATTACAAATGGGCCATTTGTCTCAAAGAAAACCCTGAGCAGGTGATAGGAGATATCAGCATCGTTGCAATAGATGAGAACGATTCTTCTTGTGAAATTGGCTATGTGCTAGGCAAGGCTTACTGGGGAAATGGTATAATGACAGAGGCCTTGAAAGCTGTCTTGGATTTTTGTTTTATTCAAGTAGGCTTTCAAAAAGTCAGAGCACGTTATGCCAGTCTCAATCCAGCTTCAGGTCGTGTCATGGAGAAGGCTGGAATGTCCTATCTAAAGACTATTAGCAATGGTGTAGAGAGAAAAGGCTATCTTGCGGACCTTATTTATTATCAGATAAGTAGGGAAGACTAGTGAAATTTCTTTTCAGTTTCCATCAAAGTCAGACTTTGTCTGGCTTTTTTTGCAACATTTTTTACATAACCTGATTAAATTCCTATTTTTCCCTATCATTGTCCCTGTTTTTTCTGGAGTTTCGGGACTATAATAGTCCTATCAAATCAAAGAATGGAGAAAGACAATGGATAATATTATCTTTTTTATCAGTGTTTTTCTTGCTGGAATTCTCTCCTTCTTTTCTCCTTGTATCTTACCCTTGTTACCGGTCTATGCAGGGGTCTTGTTGGATGACAAAGATGGTGCTCAGGCTTCTAGTGGCAAATTTTCCATCTCAGTTACTAGTTTATTGCGAACGCTGGCCTTTGTAGCGGGGATTTCCTTTATTTTTATCTTGCTGGGTTATGGAGCTGGTTTTTTAGGAGACCTTTTGTATGCCTCTTGGTTTCAGTATGTGACGGGTGTGGTTATCATTCTCTTGGGCTTGCACCAGATGGAAGTCTTACATTTGAAGGGACTCTACAAGGAAAGAAGGCTACAACTACAGAGACAGGGGCAAAAGGGTAAGGGCTATAGTCAGGCATTTTTACTGGGGTTGACCTTCAGTTTTGCTTGGACGCCATGTGTAGGACCGGTTCTGGGCTCTGTTTTAGCCTTGGCGGCTTCAGGTGGTTCAGGTGCTTGGCAGGGAACTGGTCTCATGTTGATTTACACGCTGGGTTTGGCGCTACCATTTTTGGTTTTAGCTCTAGCCTCCAGCTATGTTTTGAAACATTTCCGAAAGCTCCATCCTTATCTCGGAACCTTCAAAAAAGTGGGTGGTTTCCTCATTATCGTGATGGGAATCTTGGTGCTTTTGGGAAATGCTTCCATTTTGACTACATTATTTGAATAGAGAGGAAGAAGAAATGAAAAAATGGCAAACATGTCTCCTTGGAGTAGGCTCAATCTGTTGTTTAGCAGCCTGTTCGACTAAAAATATGTCAGACGAAGCTACTATGAAGGAGCAAACAAAAACAGAACAAGTTAGTGCGCAAACTGCGACTAAAGGTCAGGCGGTTGCTGATTTCGAACTGACGGGAGTAGATGGCAAGACATACCGCTTGTCTGATTACAAGGGCAAGAAAGTCTATCTCAAATTCTGGGCTTCTTGGTGTTCCATCTGTCTAGCCAGTCTTCCAGATACCGATGAAATCGCTAAAGAAGCTGGAGATGACTATGTGGTCTTGACAGTGGTCTCTCCTGGACACAAAGGTGAACAAGCAGAAGCAGACTTTAAGAACTGGTACAAGGGCTTGGATTATAAAAATATTCCAGTTCTAATTGACCCATCAGGAAAACTTTTGGAAAGTTATGGTGTTCGTTCTTACCCAACTCAAGCCTTTATAGACAAGGAAGGAAAACTGGTCAAAACACAACCAGGTTTTATGGATAAGGATATGATTTTAAAAGAATTGAAAGAAATGGGGTAGCGAAAGGCCATGAATGATAAAGTAAAATTGTTTGTCTTGGCAGGGATATTTTTCCTAGCCATAACCGGTTTCTATTTTCTATTGATGCGAAATGCAGGGCAGACAGATAGCTCGCAAATTGAGAAGGCATCAGTTAGCCAAGGAGGAAAAACAGTGAAAAAAACAGAAATTAGTAAAGATGCAGACTTGCACGAAATTTATCTAGCTGGGGGATGTTTCTGGGGAGTTGAGGAATACTTCTCACGCGTGCCTGGAGTAACCGATGCCGTTTCAGGCTATGCGAACGGTAGAGGGGAAACAACCAAGTACGAATTGATTAACCAAACAGGACATGCGGAAACTGTCCATGTTACTTATGATGCCAATCAAATTTCCCTCAAGGAAATCCTGCTTCATTATTTCCGCATTATCAATCCAATTAGCAAAAATAAACAAGGAAATGATGTGGGAACCCAGTACCGTACTGGTGTTTATTACACAGATGACAAGGATTTAGAGGTGATTAACCAAGTCTTTGATGAGGTGGCTAAGAAATACGATCAACCTCTAGCAGTTGAAAAGGAGACCTTGAAAAATTTTGTAGTGGCTGAGGATTACCACCAAGACTATCTCAAGAAAAATCCAAATGGCTACTGCCATATCAATGTCAATCAGGCAGCCTATCCTGTCATCGATGCTAGCAAATATCCCAAACCAAGTGATGAGGAATTGAAAAAGACCCTGTCACCTGAGGAGTATGCAGTTACCCAGAAAAATCAAACAGAACGGGCTTTCTCAAACCGCTACTGGGATAAATTTGAATCTGGTATCTATGTGGATGTGGCAACTGGTGAACCCCTCTTTTCATCAAAGGACAAGTTTGAGTCTGGTTGTGGCTGGCCTAGTTTCACCCAACCCATCAGTCCAGATGTTGCCACCTATAAGGAAGATAAGTCCTACAATATGACACGCATGGAAGTGCGAAGCCGAGTTGGAGATTCTCACCTTGGTCATGTCTTTACGGATGGACCACAGGACAAGGGTGGCTTGCGCTACTGTATCAATAGTCTTTCCATCCGCTTTATTCCCAAAGATCAAATGGAAGAAAAAGGCTATGCTTATTTACTAGATTATGTCGATTAAGAGGGCTTTCCTAAGCAGTTAGAGGAGAATTTTGCTATACTGATACTAGTAAGTGACAAAGGAGAGAAGCATGACCTACACAATCTTAATCGTAGAAGATGAATATCTGGTAAGACAAGGCTTGACCAAGCTGGTTAATGTAGCAGCCTACGATATGGAAATCATCGGTCAGGCTGAAAATGGAAGGCAGGCTTGGGAATTGATTCAAAAGCAGGTGCCAGATATCATTTTAACCGATATCAACATGCCTCAGCTAAATGGCATCCAGTTGGCCAGTCTGGTCCGAGAAACCTATCCTCAGGTGCATCTAGTTTTTTTGACAGGCTACGATGATTTTGATTATGCCTTGTCTGCTGTCAAACTAGGTGTGGACGATTACCTGCTTAAACCCTTTTCTCGTCAGGATATTGAGGAAATGTTGGAGAAAATCAAGCAAAAACTAGACAAGGAAGAAAAGGAAGAGCAGTTACAAGATTTACTGACCGATAAGTTTGAAGGAAATATGGCCCAGAAGATCCAGTCTCATCTGGCTGACAGCCAATTTAGTTTAAAGTCTTTAGCCAGTGACTTGGGCTTTAGTCCGACTTATTTGAGTTCTTTGATTAAGAAAGAGTTGGGCTTACCTTTTCAGGATTATCTGGTGAGAGAACGTGTCAAACAAGCCAAGCTTTTGCTCTTGACAACGGATTTAAAGATTTATGAGATCGCAGAGAAGGTTGGTTTTGAAGATATGAACTACTTTACCCAACGCTTTAAACAGATTGCAGGTGTGACACCTCGTCAGTTTAAGAAGGGAGAAGGCCTATGAAGCGTTCTTCTCTTCTAGTCAGAATGGTTATTTCCATCTTTCTGGTCTTTCTCATTCTCCTAGCTCTGGTCGGGACTTTCTACTATCAATCTAGTTCATCAGCCATTGAGGCTAGCATTGAGGGCAATAGCCAGACGACCATTAGTCAGACTAGCCACTTTATCCAGTCTTATATCAAAAAATTAGAAACCACCTCGACTAGTTTGACCCAGCAGGCAGATGTCCTGACCTATGTTGAGAATCCAAGTCAAGACAAGGTCAAGGGAATCCGAAATCTGTTTTTGACCATCTTAAAGTCAGATCAGGACTTGAAAACTGTTGTGCTGGTAACTAAATCTGGTCAAGTCATTTCTACAGATGACAGTGTGCAGATGAAAACTTCCTCTGATATGATGGCTGAGGGTTGGTACCAAAAGGCCATTCATCAGGGGGCTAAGCCCGTTTTGACTCCAGCTCGTAAATCAGATAGTCAGTGGGTTATTTCTGTCACTCAAGAACTTCTTGATGCAAAGGGAGCCAATCTGGGTGTACTTCGTTTGGATATTTCTTATGAAACTCTGGAAGCCTATCTCAACCAACTCCAGTTGGGGCAGCAGGGCTTTGCCTTTATTATCAACGAAAACCATGAATTTGTTTATCATCCTAAACACACAGTCTATAGCTCAGCTAGCGAAATGGAGGCCATGAAACCCTATATTGAGACAGGGCAGGGCTATACTCCTAGCCACAAATCCTACGTCAGTCAGGAAAAGATTGCAGGAACTGATTGGACGGTGCTTGGCGTGTCTTCGCTGGAGAAGTTAGATCAGGTTCGGAGTCAGCTCTTGTGGACCTTGCTTGGTGCCAGTGTCACCTCTCTTCTTGCCTGTCTCTGCTTGGTGTGGCTTAGTCTTAAACGCTGGATTGCTCCTTTGAAGGATTTGAGAGAAACCATGCTGGAAATTGCTTCTGGTGGTCAGAATCTTCGTGCCAAGGAAACGGGTGCTTATGAACTGAGAGAAGTGACTCGCCAGTTCAATGCCATGCTGGATCAGATTGATCAACTGATGGCAGATATTCGTAGCCAGGAAGAAACGACCCGTCAGTACCAACTTCAAGCCTTGTCGAGCCAGATTAATCCGCATTTCCTATATAATACCTTGGACACCATCATCTGGATGGCAGAATTTCAGGACAGTCAGAGAGTGGTTCAGGTGACCAAGTCCTTGGCTACCTACTTTCGCTTGGCGCTCAATCAAGGCAAGGATTTGATTTGCCTGTCTGACGAAATCAATCATGTCCGCCAGTATCTCTTTATCCAGAAACAACGCTATGGAGATAAGCTGGAATACGAGATTGAGGAAAATCCTACCTTCGATAATCTGGTCTTGCCCAAGCTGGTTTTGCAACCTCTTGTAGAAAATGCTCTTTACCATGGCATTAAGGAAAAGGAAGGTCAGGGCCATATTAAACTTTCTGTCCAGAAAAAGGATTCAGGATTGGTCATCCGTATTGAGGATGATGGAGTTGGCTTCCAAACTGCTGGCGATAGTAGTCAGAGTAACCTCAAACGTGGGGGAGTTGGTCTTCAAAATGTTGACCAACGGCTCAAACTTCATTTTGGAGCCAATTACCAGATGAAGATTGATTCTAGGCCCCAAAAAGGGACGAAAGTTGAAATATACATAAATAGAATAGAAACTAGCTAACTCCCAGTCAATTCTGGGAGTTTTATGCGTAATTGGGCAAGCTTTCTAGATTGTCTATCTTGCTAAAAACAAGAAAAAACGGTATGATAGAAGGGTGACAAAAGAGGTGACAGAGATGAACGAGACACAGATTCAAAGAGAAACACGTCAGATAGTAGAAGATGTTTTAGAAAAGGCCAATTTGAAGCAGGGGGCCCTTTTTGTTTTAGGTCTATCTTCTAGTGAGGTGATAGGTGGTCAGATTGGGAAAGAATCCAGTCAAAAGATTGGTGAGCTGATAGTGGAGACTATCTTGGGTATTCTAGGTGGTAGAGGTATCCATTTAGCCGTTCAAGGTTGTGAACATGTCAATCGAGCCCTCGTTGTTGAACGTCAGGTGGCAGAGCAGTTTGGTCTGGAAATGGTCAGTGTCCTTCCTACTCTCCATGCAGGAGGTTCAGGTCAATTGGCAGCCTTCAAGTTTATGCAGGATCCAGTCGAGGTTGAATTTATCAAGGCTCATGCTGGATTGGATATCGGAGATACTGCAATTGGTATGCATGTCAAGCATGTTCAGGTTCCGATTCGCCCTCTTTTGAGAGAGATTGGTCATGCCCATGTAACGGCTCTTGCTAGCCGTCCAAAATTAATTGGAGGTGCGCGTGCGCACTATCCGCAAGATTCTATCAGAAAGTCGTGAGAATGAAAAAAACAAAACAACAACTAGAAAAAATCACAAAATATTCGATTCGTAAACTAACTGTTGGGGTAGGTCCTGTAGCCATTGGGGCCTTCCTTTTTGGTGCTAGTACCTTTTCAGTAGATAAGGTGCAAGCCAATGAAGTCGGCGGTGCTCATAATGTTCATTACCGTTATCTGGCGGAGCAGGAGTTGACCGAGTCTGAAAAAGCCCTGATTCACCATGAGGTTCCTACAGAATTTCAAGATGATGACATTCTATATGTAGTTTATCGCAAGAAGGCAACTAACAGTCAACAACTTCCATACACGGGAAGTAAGGAGCTAGCCCTAGCAGGCCTTGGCTTGGCAACTGCTTCTCTAGCAGTCTTTTTGGTATCCAAAAAAGGTCGCAAAGAGGTTCTAGGTGTTCTCTTGATTGGTTCTTTAGGAGCCAGCGCTTTTGTACCTTATGGAACATTTGCGTTTGAAAATAAAGAATTGCTTTCTTATAACCAAACTATTTCGGCCACTACACATGAAGGCTTGGCTGAAGGGATTATCCACATTGATGGCTATGAATACATTGGCTACTTCAAGGAAGCAGAACTCCATCCATCAAGACCAGTTTCAGCTGAGAAACCTCAGTTGCCAGTAGAAAAGCAAAATGCAAATGAAATCGAGAAAACAGAAGTAGTTCAAGAAAGACCTGCTGTCACTCCAGAAACTATCGTTGAGAATTCTGTAGTAGAGACTCCAGTTGCTCCTGCGGTTGAAGCAAAACCAGTTTCTGAGAAGCCTCAGACTAGACAGGAAGAGAGTTTGGTGGAGATTCCTTTTGAAACAGTCACAAGCCCAGATGCGAATTTAGCAGAAGGACAAACTCGTATTGTTACAGCTGGAGTAAATGGTCAGCGCCGCCTTGTAACGAAAGTATCGATGGTCAATGGTCAAGGGGTTAGAGAAGTTGTTGAAGACCAAGTGGTTCAAAATCCTGTTTCTCAAGTTGTTGCAGTAGGAACTAAGAAAGCAGTAGAATTAAGCCCAGTTCCAGAAGTAGAACCAAGCACCCAAGCTGCTAAGGGTACTCAAGAGCCTGGCAAAGAAAATCAAGCTTTAGTTCAACCAGCATTGCCAGAATATCACGAAGCAAAAGGTGTTCAAGAAGTAAATGAAGGCGAGAAGCAGGGCGAAGCATTAGTACAACCAGTTCTTCCAGAATACCAAGAGGCAAAAGGTACTCAAGAGGAAGACAAAAAAGGTCAATCCTTAACTCAAACGGAACTTCCAGAGTATCATGAAGCTAAAGGTGCTCAAGAAGTTAAAGAAGGTGAAAAGCAGGGTGAAGCTCTTGTCCAACCAGTACAAGAATACAGAATCACTGAGGAAACGACTGAAAATGACGTTGAATTCAATACAGAAGAAGTATTAGATTCTACAAAATATGTAGGTGATGATACTGTAACTCGTGAAGGTGTTAAAGGTGTTCAACAGATAACAACTGTAAAAAGTGGTGAAAATAATGAAGTCCTTGCAACAACTACAGAAGTGAAAACACCACCTGTTTCTAAAGTCGTTACAAAAGGTACGAAACCAGTTGAAGGAACAGTAGATGAAACTGAAGAAGTAGAGATTCCTTTTAAAACAAAAACGCAAGAAGATGACACTTTAAAACGTGGGACAGAAGAAGTTGCTCAAGAAGGTGTAAACGGCAAGAAACAAATTACCAAGACGTATAAAACGATTCGTGGAGAAAAAACAAATGATGCTCCAACAGTAGTAGAAAAAGTTATCCAAGAACCTCAAGATAAAATTATTAAGAATGGTACAAAAGGTTTAGAAAAACCAACATTACAGTGGGCTAATACTGAAAAAGATGTCTTGAAGAAGAGCGCTACAGCTAGTTATACATTGACTAAACCAGCTGGTGTAGAAATTAAATCAATTAAATTAGCGCTAAAAGATAAAGATGGACAACTTGTTAAAGAAGTAACGGTAGCTGAAAATAATTTAAATGCTACTTTAGATAAATTGAAATATTATCAAGGTTACACCCTATCTACCACAATGGTTTATGATCGTGGAGAAGGCGAAGAAACTGAGAAATTAGAAGATAAACAAATTCAATTAGATCTTAAAAAAGTTGAAATCAAAAACATTAAAGAAACAAGCTTGATGAGTGTGGATGTTGATGGTAACGAAACAGACACTAGTTTGCTGACAGCAAAACCAGCTGATCTTGCTCCGCTTTATTTACGAGTGACCACTCATGACAATAAAACAACAAGACTTGCCGTTGACAAAATTGAAGAAGTCACAGTTGATGGCAAGACCTTGTATAAGGTCACTGCCAAAGCACCTGACTTAGTTCAACGTAGAGCTGATGATACACTAAGCGAAGAATATGTTCATTATTTTGAAAAACAATTACCCAAAGTAGATAATGTATACTATAGCTTCAATGAGCTTGTAAAAGATATGCAAGCTAATCCAACAGGTGAGTTCAAGTTGGGTGCGGATCTTAATGCAGCAAACGTGAAACCAAATGGAAAATCTTATATAACGAAACCATTTAAAGGGAAATTACTAAGTAATGACGGCGGTAGATATACAATCCATAATATAGAACGTCCGTTATTTGGTAATATTGAAGGTGGTAATGTTCGAGACATTAATCTTGGTAATGTCAATATTAATATGCCAGGAGATAATCAAGTTGCACCGATAGCTAATATTATCAAAAATGGTGCTGTTATTGAAAATGTTAAAGTTACAGGTAACGTAGTCGGTCGTGACTGGGTGTCTGGATTCATCGATAAGATTGACGGTAACGGTACATTACGTAATGTTGCATTTATCGGAAATGTAACATCTGTAGGTACAGGTGGTTCTTACTTAACAGGTATTGTTGGAGAAAACTGGAAAGGATTAGTTGAACAAGCTTACGTTGACGCTAATATCACTGGTAAGAAAGCCAAAGCCGCCGGTATTGTGTATACTTCTCAAAATGGTGGTAACAATAACGGTGTTGGTCGAGAGGGAGCTATTAAGAAATCTGTAGCTAAAGGAACTATTACTGTAGATGAACCAATTAAGATTGGTGGTTTTATCGGTACTAATCACGCTTTAGGTTCAGTTGAAGATAGCGTTTCGATGATGAAAGTTAACAAAGGAAATGGAGAAATCTTCTACGGTTCTGAAGATATTGATGATGATGGTGGTTACTGGTCTGGTGAACGTCTAAATAGAAACCTTGTTGTTAATGGAGTTAGTGAAGGTAAATCATCATATAGATTCTCTAAACAACAACATCGTATTAAATCAGTATCTCAAGAAGAAGCAGATAAGAAAATTGCATCATTAGGAATTACTGCTGATAAGTATGAGTTGAATGATCCAGTTGAAAATAAATTAAACGCTATAAAACCAAAAGCTGATACGTATAAAGATACTCAAGATTACGATACTTCTCGTGAACTTGCTTATCGCAACATCGAAAAATTACAACCATTCTACAATAAAGAGTGGATTATCAATCAAGGGAACAAGATTCCAGAAGGATCTAAATTATTAACGACTGAAGTATTATCAGTTACAGGTATGAAAGATGGACAATTTGTAACTGATTTATCAGATGTTGATCACATTATGATTCATTATGCTGATGGTACGAAAGAAGAAAAATCTGTATCACCTAAGGCTACATCAAACGTAGAACAAGTAAAAGAATATAGTATTACCGATTTAGGAGATGTCGTTTACACACCAAATATGGTGGTTAAAGACCGTACTCAATTACTAAGTGATATTAAAGCAAAACTAGATACAATTACTCTTGAATCTCCTGAAGTTCGTGCGATAACAGGTAATGTTGGAGCATTATATTTAGAAGAAAGTTTCGCAGAAGTAAAAGGAAATCTTGATAAATTAGTAAAAGCTCTTGTTGAAAATGAAGATCATCAGTTAAATGGTGATGAGGCAGCCATAAAAGCACTTCTTAAGAAAGTAGAAGATAATAAAGCTAAAATTATGATGGCACTGACTTACCTCAATCGTTATTATGGAATTGAATATGGTGATTTAAACATTAAGAATATAATGATGTTTAAACCAGACTTCTATGGCAAGACACCAAGTGTTATTGACAGATTGATTAGAATTGGTTCGCAAGAAAAGAACTTAAAGGGTGATAGAACTCAAGATGCATACCGTGAAATGATTGCAGGAGACACTGGTAAAGGTGATTTACGTAGTTTCTTAGATTATAATATGCGTCTCTTTACAAATGATACAGATCTTAACGACTGGTTTATTCACTCAGCGAAAAATGTTTATGTTGTAGAACCTGAAACAACAAATCCAGATTTCAAAAATAAACGTCATCGTGTCTTTGATGGTCTGAATAATAATATGCATGCACGTATGATTTTACCATTATTGAACTTGAAGAAAGCACATATCTTTATGATTTCAACCTATAATACTATGGCTTATAGTTCATTTGAAAAATATGGTAAAAATACAGAAGCTGAACGTGAAGCGTTCAAAGAACGTATTAATTATGTAGCTAAAGCTCAACAAACATACTTAGACTTCTGGTCACGTCTTGCACTTCCGAATGTTCGAGATAGACTGCTTAAGAGCCAAAATATGGTTCCTACACCTGTATGGGATAATCAAGCTTATGCGGGTATTAAGGATGCTAATCGTCGTGGATATGGTACAGATGGTAAAGTAGCAACACCAATTCGTGAGTTATTTGGTCCAACAGACAGATGGCATCAAATTAATTGGAATATGGGAGCTATGGCTAAAGTATATGAAAACCCATATCAAGATGAACAAGTTTACTTCATGGTAACGAATATGTTAGAGGACTTCGGTATTTCAGCATTTACACATGAAACAACTCATATTAATGACCGTATGGTGTATCTTGGTGGACATAGACATCGTCAAGGTACAGGGCTTGAAGCCTATGCGCAAGGTATGTTACAAACACCTGATAAATCAACATATAATGGTGAATATGGAGCATTAGGGATTAATATGGCTTATCATCGTCCAAATGACGGAAATCAATGGTATAACCCAGATCCTGACAAATTACAAACTCGTGAGCAAATCGATCACTACATGAAGAACTATAATGATGCTCTTATGATGTTAGACCATCTTGAGGCGGATGCTGTATTACCACAGTTAAATGGAAATA
The DNA here is from genome assembly GCF_013277455.1 of Streptococcus sp. 5346. Taxonomy (GTDB): domain Bacteria; phylum Bacillota; class Bacilli; order Lactobacillales; family Streptococcaceae; genus Streptococcus. The sequence continues at coordinate 152,260 of NZ_VMMY01000001.1, read as the reverse complement.
CGAGTCGCTGGTTCAAGAAAATGGATCGACAATACCGTAGTGGAAATTCAGGTCATCAGTTCGATAAAATTCGTGAGTTGACTGACGATGAGAAAAAAGTAGCAATTAATACAATTGATGATTTAATTACTAATAACCTAATGACGAAACATGGAGCGCCTGGAGATGGTACTTATAACCCATCTGACTTTGGGTCTGCTTATGTCAATATGAATATGATGACAGGTATCTATGGTGGTAATACGAGTCAAGGTGCTCCTGGTGCGGCATCATTTAAACATAATACATTCCGTATGTGGGGTTACTTCGGATACGAGAATGGATTTGTTGGATATGCTTCTAGTAAGTATCAAGATGCAGCTAATAAAGAAAACAATAAGATGTTAGGTGATGACTTCATTATTAAGAAAGTTTCAAATGGAAGATTCACTAACCTTGAAGATTGGAAGAAAGAGTACTATAAAGAAGTGAAAGCAAAAGGTGAAAAAGGATTTACTGCAATTGAGATTGATGGTAAACAAATTACCAATTATGCTGAGCTAAAAGTCTTATTTGATAAGGCGGTTGAGGCTGATCTAGCAGGTGGAGGAACAGCTAAAACTGTAGAGCTTAAATCAAAAGTCTTTAAAGCACTTCTTAAGAATACAGACGGATTCTCAGGAAATCTTTTTAAAGCATAGATTGTATTAAATAGATGAGTAAAAGGTAGATTAAGTTTTTCTTGATTTGCCTTTTTATGCTATACTTGAAATATGCATAGAAAAACAGTGATTGATTTTAGGGCTTTGGGGGAGAGATACATCTTTACCAAGCCGATTAAAGAGTTGAAAACGAGAAATTTAACAGAAGTGGCAGATTTGCTGGCACAAGTGGAAAGCTACCAAGAGCAAGGCTATTATGTGGTGGGTTATGTCAGCTACGAGGCTGCACCTGCTTTTGAGGAGAAATTAGCTGTTCACCCTGCACCCTTGTTGGGAGAGTATCTGCTCTACTTTACGGTTCATGATAGTGTAGAGAAATCTAGTATTCCGTTAACTTATGACGAAGTTGATATGCCGTCAAATTGGCAGGAAGTAACGTCTGCAGCAGACTATGAAAAGGCTATTGCACAGATACATCATCATTTGCGGCAGGGAGATACCTATCAGGTCAACTACACCGTCCAACTCAAGCAGGAGTTGTCTGCCAATCCTTTTGCCATCTACAATCGTATGGTGGTAGAGCAGGAGGCGGGCTACAATGCCTATGTTGAACATGACGAGATGGCAGTGATTTCCATGAGTCCAGAGCTCTTTTTTGAGCAAAATGGCCGAGAATTAACGACTCGTCCAATGAAGGGAACGACTCAGCGTGGGGTAACTGACCAAGAAGATCTTGAACAGGCTGGCTGGTTGGAGCAGGATCCTAAAAATCGGTCTGAAAATATGATGATCGTAGACCTCTTGCGCAATGATATGAACCGTATTTCTGAAGTGGGGAGCGAGCACGTGGAGCATCTTTGCCAAGTAGAACAGTATTCAACGGTTTGGCAGATGACTTCGACCATCAAGAGTCAGTTGCGAGAGGATGTGAACCTTGTTGAAATCTTCCGCTCACTCTTTCCTTGTGGTTCCATAACGGGCGCACCGAAAATTGCGACAATGGAGATTATCAAGGACTTAGAGCCACAACCGCGTGGAGTCTACTGTGGAACCATTGGTCTCTTGCTTCCAAATGGACGACGGATTTTTAATGTGGCCATTCGGACTATTCAACTCTACAAGGGGAAAGCCATCTATGGAGTTGGAGGAGGCATTACATGGGATAGCACTTGGGAATCTGAATACCGTGAGGTTCATCAAAAGGCAGCTGTTCTCTATCGTAAACAAGCTCGTTTCCAATTAATTTCAACTGGAAAAATCAGCCAAAAACAACTTCTGTTTGAAGAACAGCATCTGGAAAGACTGAGAAAAGCAAGTCGATATTTTGCCTTTCCTTATGATGCAGAAGAACTGAGACAAAAGATAGAGGCAGAGTGCCAAGCTTGTGATGTTGATCAAGACTACCGTTTGCGAATTAGTCTCAGTAAGTCTGGAAAGATAGAACTTAGTCGACAAATCTTAACACCTCTTAGTCCACATTTCTGTCAGGCCAAACTCTGCCTTCAGGAAGCCAATTTGCAACAAGCTTTTATCTACTTCAAAACGACTCACCGACCTCATTTAAACCTAGGGGAGCAAGAGAAGATTTACTGCAATAAGTCAGGAGAACTGCTTGAAACCTCTATCGGAAATTTGGTTTTGAAAATTGCTGGGAAACTCTACACACCGCCTATCAGACTCGGTATCTTGCCAGGAATTTATCGTCAGCACTTGCTGGAAACAGGACAGGTAGAAGAGACAGTCTTGACCTTGGCAGATTTAGCCCAAGCAGAAGATATTTACGCCTGTAATGCAGTGAGAGGTTTGTATGAATTAAGCCTAGAGGAGAACTAGATGAAACTGGTATTTTTACACGGTTTAGGGCAGTCAGCAGAGAGTTGGAAAGAAGTTCGGAATCTACTAACAGATTATCCCTCTGAAGCTTTAGACTTATTTCCTTCTGGAGTTAGTAGCTATCAAAAAGCTAAGGAGCGAGTTTATCAGCATCTATCTCAAGAGACAGAACCTTTTGTTTTGGTTGGATTGTCCTTAGGTGCTGCCCTGGCACTAGAACTTTCCAGTTATGATTTACCAAATCTCCGAGCTTTGGTTCTGTCAGGATGTCCGCTAAAGTTAGCAGGGAATATCCTATTTTATCTTCAGTTGCTGTTATTTAAATTACTTCCCAAAAGAGTATTTGAAAAACAGGGAGCAGACAAAGCTCTTATGGTCGGAGTTTCTGAGGAATTGAAGACACTTGATTTAACGGATATAGCAGGGATTTGCCCCTATCCAACCTTACTAATTTGTGGCAGCAAAGATAAACCGAATCTTAGTTCTATGAGAAGTCTTCATAAACTAATATCAGAATCCCAATTTCAGATTATCCCAGACGGCCCTCATGTCTTGAATAAGGAAAAACCAAAGGAGTTTGTAGAAAAGACCAGAAGTTTCCTTGAATTGCTGACATAAGTTTGATAAAATAATATTGAAATAGATAACATTCCTATAGGAGAAAGTAATGAACAAACGTCTATTTTTTAAAATGAGTTTGGCGACGTTGTCAGTTTTAGCCTTGTTTTCACAATCTGTTTTAGCAGAAGAAAACATCCATTTTTCTAGCTGTAAGGAAGCTTGGGCTAATGGCTATTCAGATTTTCATAAGGGGGATCCTGGTTATTCTGCCAAGTTAGATCGCGACCATGATGGTGTGGCTTGTGAATTGAAAAATGCCCCTAAGGGTGCTTTTAAAGCAAAACAAGAGACTACAACTCAAACTGATACAAGTTCATCAACAACAAGTGGTTGGGTTAAGCAGGATGGCGCTTGGTACTACTTTGATGGAAATGGAAATCCAGTGAAAAATGCTTGGAAGGGAAGCTATTACCTGAAAGCAGACGGGAAAATGGCCCAGAGCGAATGGATTTATGATTCATCCTATCAAGCTTGGTATTACTTGAAATCAGATGGTTCGTATGCTTATAGTACATGGCAAGGAAATTACTATTTGAAATCAGATGGTAAAATGGCTAAAGGTGAATGGGTTTATGACTCTTCTTACCAAGCTTGGTATTATTTGACATCAGATGGATCTTACGCTTACAGCACGTGGCAAGGGAATTACTATTTGAAATCAGATGGTAAAATGGCTGTCAATGAATGGGTTGATGGCGGACGTTATTATGTTGGTGCTGACGGAGTTTGGAAGGAGGGGCAAGCGAGTACAAGTTCTTCTTCTAGTGATGATAGCAATAGTGAATATTCTGCTGCTTTAGGAAAGGCAAAAAGTTATAATTCATGGGCTACGATGTCTAAAAAACGCTTATATAAACAGTTGACTTCTCAATATGGGGAAAAATTTACAAGTGATGCTGCGCAATATGCAATTGATCATCTGGATGCAGATTATAAGTCAAATGCTTTAGCTAAGGCCAAGAGTTATCAAAAATTATTTAATAAATCGAAGTCAGCAATTTATGATCAGCTTGTCTCACCGTATGGTGAAGAATTTACTGAAGAAGAAGCTCAATATGCCATTGATCATTTAGATGATTAACAGATACTGGTAGGCGAAAAAATTCCTTATAAGTCATTTACGCAAACCTTTGCATAAATGACTGAATTTTGTTATACTATATCTGTAAGCATTTTCAATTAATTCATAATGAAAAAGGAGAATATGATGAGTCAAAAGATTATTGGGATTGACCTTGGTGGAACTTCTATCAAATTTGCAATCTTAACAACAGCAGGAGAAATCCAAGAAAAATGGTCTATCAAAACTAACATTTTGGATGAGGGAAGTCATATCGTAGATGATATGATTGAGTCTATTCAACATCGTTTGGACTTGCTTGGATTGGCAACAGCGGACTTCCAAGGAATTGGGATGGGATCACCAGGTGTGGTTGACCGCGAAAAAGGAACTGTTATTGGTGCCTACAACTTGAACTGGAAAACCCTTCAACCAATTAAAGAAAAAATTGAAAAAGCCTTGGGTATTCCATTCTTCATTGATAATGATGCCAACGTGGCAGCTCTTGGTGAGCGCTGGATGGGGGCTGGTGATAACCAACCAGATGTTGTCTTTATGACACTTGGTACTGGTGTTGGTGGTGGTATCGTCGCAGAAGGCAAATTGCTTCACGGTGTTGCTGGTGCAGCAGGTGAGCTTGGCCACATCACTGTTGACTTTGACCAACCAATCGCATGTACTTGCGGTAAGAAAGGCTGCCTTGAGACAGTCGCTTCAGCAACAGGGATTGTCAACTTAACTCGTCGCTATGCCGATGAATACGAAGGTGATGCAGCATTGAAACGCTTGATTGATAACGGAGAAGAAGTAACTGCTAAGACTGTCTTTGACCTCGCAAAAGAAGGAGACGACCTCGCCTTGATCGTTTACCGTAACTTCTCACGTTACTTGGGAATCGCTTGTGCCAACATCGGTTCAATCCTGAACCCATCAACAATCGTTATCGGTGGTGGTGTATCAGCTGCGGGAGAATTCCTTCTACAAGGTGTTCAAAAAGTCTACGACGAAAATAGCTTCCCACAAGTACGTACATCTACTAAATTAGCTCTTGCAACTCTAGGAAATGACGCTGGAGTTATCGGAGCAGCATCACTTGTATTGCAATAAAATAATAAAAGAGGAAAAATGCTAACCTAGAGTTAGTAATGTTCCTCTTTTATTTTTTATGCTATACTAGGTAGGACAATAAATGAGGTGAGAGAGAATGACAAAAGCAGATACAATTTTTAAAGAAAATATTGAACGAATCCTCAAAGACGGTGTCTTTTCTGAGCAGGCCCGTCCCAAGTACAAGGATGGGACAGTTGCCAACTCCAAGTATGTAACGGGTGCATTTGCCGAGTATGACTTGGCCAAGGGGGAATTCCCCATCACAACCTTGCGTCCTATTGCCATCAAATCCGCCATCAAGGAAGTGCTCTGGATTTACCAAGACCAGTCAAATAGCCTAGAAGTTCTCAATGACAAGTACAATGTTCACTATTGGAATGACTGGGAAGTGGGAGATACGGGAACTATTGGTGAGCGCTACGGTGCTGTTGTTAAGAAACACGACATCATCAATAAGCTTCTCAAGCAGTTGGAAGCCAACCCTTGGAACCGTCGCAATATCATATCACTCTGGGATTACCAAGCTTTCGAAGAAACAGATGGGTTGCTCCCGTGCGCCTTTCAGACCATGTTTGATGTCCGCCGTGTAGATGGAGAAATCTATCTGGATGCGACCTTGACCCAGCGCTCCAATGATATGCTGGTAGCCCACCATATCAACGCTATGCAGTATGTGGCTCTTCAAATGATGATTGCCAAGCATTTTGGCTGGAAGGTTGGTAAGTTCTTCTACTTCATCAACAACCTCCATATCTATGACAATCAATTTGAACAAGCAGAGGAATTGCTTCGTCGGGAGCCGTCAAACTGCCAACCACACTTGGTCTTGAATGTACCAGATGGGACCAATTTCTTTGATATTAAAGCAGAAGATTTTGAGTTGGTGGATTATGACCCTGTCAAGCCACAGTTGAAGTTTGACCTAGCTATTTAAGGCTCTTCTAAAATCTCTTCAAACCACGTCAGCGTCGCTTCATCAACAACCTCAAAACGGTGTTTTGAGCTTACTTCGTCAGTCTTATCTACAACNNTTGAGCAACCTGCGGCTAGCTTCTTAGTTTGCTCAGTATAAAAGAATAGAAAAAAGAAGTTGAGACAATAAATCCCAACTTCTTTTGTTTTTTAACGTGATACGCGGCGACGAGCTGCTTTTTTACGGTTTTCTTCGATGAAAGCTGCTTTTTGTTCTTCTGGTTCGATCACTTTCTTTTTAAATGCGTATACTGCACCTGCGACTGCAGCGACAGTTCCTGCGACACCTGTTACAAGACCTTTAGCGAATCCTTTAGCCATGAGTCTTCCTCCTTTATCTTCTTAATCAGCCAGCCCCCTCAAGAGGTCACATTTTTCTGACTGACCTTTTTGTGTTATAATAATAGTAACGAAAAAATGGGAATTTTTCAAGGAAAAAAGATGAAAACAAAAATAATTGTGATTGTTGGACCGACTGCAGTTGGAAAAACAGCCCTTGCTATTGAAGTTGCAAAGCGTTTTAATGGCGAAGTGGTTAGTGGAGATAGCCAGCAAGTCTATCGAGGACTTGATATTGGGACGGCCAAGGCTAGTCCAGAAGAGCAGGCAGCTGTTCCTCATCATTTAATCGATGTTAGAGAGGTAACCGAGTCTTACTCGGCTTTTGATTTTGTTTCAGAAGCTAAGATGGCTATTGAGGATATTCACAGTCGGGGCAAGCTAGCTATTATTGCTGGTGGGACTGGGCTTTATATCCAGAGCTTGCTTGAAGGTTACCACCTAGGTGGGGAGACTCCCCATGAGAAGATTTTGGACTATCGAGCTAGTTTGGAGCCATATTCAGATGAGGAATTAGCTCATCTGGTGGAGCAAGCAGGCCTTGAGATTCCCCAGTTTAATCGTCGTCGTGCTATGCGTGCCTTAGAAATTGCCCATTTTGGTCAGGATTTGGAAAATCAAGAGACCTTGTATGAACCATTGATTATCTGCTTGGATGATGAACGTAGTCAACTTTATGAGCGTATCAATCATCGAGTGGATTTGATGTTTGAGGCTGGTCTTTTGGATGAGGCCAAGTGGCTCTTTGATCATTACCCTGATGTGCAGGCTGCTAAGGGCATTGGCTACAAGGAACTCTTTCCTTACTTCCGTGGAGAGCAGACCTTGGAGGAAGCTAGTGAGAGCCTCAAACAGGCGACTCGTCGTTTTGCCAAGCGTCAGTTGACCTGGTTCCGTAATCGCATGCAGGTCACCTTTTATCAGATTGGAGAATCTGGTGTAAAAGACCGCATTTTAAGCCAGATAGAGGAGTTTTTAGATGATTGAAACGGAGAAAAAAGAGGAACGGGTTCTGCTGATTGGTGTAGAATTGCAGGGCATGGACAATTTTGACCTCTCCATGGAAGAATTGGCCAGTTTAGCGAAAACGGCAGGGGCAGTCGTTGTAGATAGCTACAGACAAAAACGTGAAAAATATGATTCCAAGACCTTCGTCGGCTCTGGTAAGTTGGAAGAAATTGCGCTTATGGTGGATGCAGAAGAAATTACGACTGTCATTGTCAACAACCGTTTGACTCCACGGCAAAATGTCAATCTAGAGGAAGTTCTCGGTGTTAAGGTCATTGACCGTATGCAGTTGATTTTGGATATCTTTGCCATGCGAGCTCGAAGCCATGAAGGGAAGCTCCAAGTCCACCTAGCCCAGCTCAAATATCTCTTGCCCCGCTTGGTTGGTCAGGGAATTATGCTCAGCCGTCAGGCAGGGGGAATTGGTTCCCGTGGTCCTGGTGAAAGCCAGCTGGAATTGAACCGTCGTAGTGTTCGCAATCAAATCACGGATATCGAGCGCCAACTCAAGGTGGTTGAGAAAAATCGGGCGACAGTTCGAGAAAAACGTTTGGAGTCCAGCACTTTTAAGATTGGTTTGATTGGTTACACCAATGCTGGGAAGTCAACTATCATGAACACCTTGACCAGCAAGCCCCAGTATGAGGCTGATGAGCTCTTTGCGACTCTGGATGCGACGACTAAGAGTATCCATCTGGGAGGCAATCTCCAAGTAACTTTGACAGATACCGTGGGCTTTATCCAAGATTTGCCGACAGAGTTGGTATCTAGTTTTAAGTCAACCTTGGAGGAAAGCAAGCATGTGGATCTTCTGGTTCATGTTATCGACGCCAGCAATCCTTACCACGAGGAGCATGAAAAAACAGTTTTGTCCATCATGAAAGATTTGGATATGGAAGATATTCCTCGCTTGACCCTCTACAATAAAGCCGATTTGGTGGAGGATTTTACACCTACTCAGACGCCTTATGCCCTCATTTCTGCCAAGTCTGAGGATAGTCGTGAGAACTTGCAGGCTTTGTTTTTAGAGAAAATCAAGGATATTTTCGAACCCTTTACCCTGCGTGTGCCTTTTTCAAAGTCCTATAAGATTCATGATTTAGAAAGTGTCGCGATTTTGGAAGAACGTGATTATCAAGAGGACGGAGAAGTGATTACAGGCTACATTTCTGAGAAAAACAAATGGAGGTTAGAAGAATTTTATGACTGATATTAAAACGTTGGCTCTAAAATATGGGGGCTATACAAGTCTGGATAAGGTCTTTCTGGATCAGCTTCTAGCTGGTAAAACAGAGCAGGAGCAGCTGGCTCTCATTACCCCTCCGCCAAGTGTGGTCAATGCTTACTTTGCAGAACTTTACCAAAAAAAGAGTCCTGAGGCTGCAACCGATTATTTTGCGGAACTCAGTCAGGAACTGAATCTTTACAATGCTGGACCTAGTTTCACCCTAGAAAATAAGCCTTTTATTCGGCTTAATCTGTCTGGCAAGTCCTTTGGTTTTTGTTATGAGAGTGAGGGACTGGGTCGAATTTTCTCTGAGAATGAAGAGAAGATTTCGGATGACTTGCTCTTTGAAATTGCGCAAATTTTCCCCCATCAACTGGTCTTTGAAGAGTCTGGTAAGATTTATCTGAAAGCTGTCGGGGACGAGGAAGTTGTTAGCATGGAGAGTCTCACAGCTTTAACTGATTTAGAAAGCTTGGCTGATGGTCGCAAGTGTCTAAAAGGTTATAGTCAAGAGGATTTACTGCAAGAAGCTGCTTCTTTTTCTGGCAAACGCTATTTCCGATCGGAAAACCGCACAGCCATGTTATATATTGATTAATTAGAAAGTATCGAATGGATATTCAATTTTTAGGAACGGGGGCTGGTCAGCCCTCTAAAGCCCGCAACGTTTCAAGTCTCGCCCTGAAACTCTTGGACGAGATTAACGAAGTTTGGCTCTTTGACTGTGGAGAAGGTACGCAAAATCGCATTCTTGAGACCACAATTCGACCACGTAAGGTCAGCAAAATCTTTATTACCCACCTACATGGAGACCACATCTTTGGCTTACCAGGTTTCCTTTCTAGTCGAGCCTTTCAGGCTAATGAAGAGCAGACGGATTTGGAAATCTATGGACCTCAAGGGATCAAGTCCTTTGTCTTAACCAGCCTTCGTGTGTCAGGTTCGCGTCTGCCTTATCGTATTCATTTTCATGAGTTTGACCAAGATTCTTTAGGAAAAATCCTTGAGACCGATAAATTTACGGTGTATGCAGAAGAGCTGGACCACACTATTTTCTGTGTTGGTTATCGTGTTATCCAAAAGGATCTAGAAGGAACTTTAGATGCTGAAAAGCTCAAGGCTGCTGGCGTCCCATTTGGCCCACTTTTTGGGAAAATCAAAAACGGCCAGGATGTTGTTTTGGAAGACGGAACTGAAATCAAGGCAGCAGACTATATCTCAGCTCCACGTCCAGGTAAAATTATCACTATTTTAGGAGACACTCGAAAAACGGATGCCAGTGTGCGTCTGGCTGTCAATGCCGATGTCCTTGTCCATGAGTCCACTTATGGCAAGGGTGATGAAAAAATTGCTCGTAACCATGGCCACTCTACTAATATGCAAGCTGCACAAGTAGCAGTAGAAGCAGGTGCCAAACGCCTCTTGCTCAACCACATCAGTGCTCGTTTTCTCTCAAAAGATATCAGTAAGCTCAAAAAAGACGCTGCTAGTGTTTTTGAAAATGTCCATGTGGTCAAAGACTTGGAAGAAGTGGAAATCTAAAAAATTGAGAAAGGAACAGTATGTCTACTATTCTCATTACTGGAGCTAGCGGTGGTCTAGCCCAAGAAATGGTCAAACTCCTGCCAAATGACCAACTCATCTTGCTTGGTAGAAATAAGGAAAAATTAGCTCAACTCTACGGAAATCATCCACAAGCAGAATTGATTGAAATCGATATTACCGATGATTCAGCCTTAGAAACTCTGGTAGCAGACCTCTATCTCCGCTATGGCAAGATTGATGTTTTGATAAACAACGCTGGTTACGGGAACTTTGAGGAATTTGACCAGATTTCCGACCAAGATATTCATCAGATGTTTGAGGTCAATACCTTTGCTCTGATGAATCTATCTCGACGCCTTGCGGCCCGTATGAAAGAGAGTCGAAAAGGCCATATCATCAATATTGTTAGCATGGCAGGTTTGATTGCCACTGGCAAGTCTAGTCTCTACTCAGCCACTAAGTTTGCAGCCATTGGTTTTTCAAATGCTTTGCGCCTTGAACTCAGGCCCTATGGTGTCTATGTGACAACAGTTAATCCAGGCCCAATCCGAACAGGATTTTTTGACCAGGCCGACCCAGATGGCACCTATCTCAAGTCGGTTGAACGCTTCCTGTTGAAACCAGATGCAGTGGCTAAAAAGATTGTCAAGATTATAGGAAAAAACAAACGAGAACTCAATCTCCCGATTTTGTTGAATCTAGCCCATAAGTTTTATACTCTCTTTCCCAAGCTAGCAGATAAGTTGGCAGGGGAAACTTTTAATTATAAGTAAAAAGAACCAATATGCAGGTTGTTGTTAGCCTACATATTGGTTCTTATTATTTCTCAACTATTAAACTGAACTTCTTCTAGGAGATAGTCGATAAAGCGTTCGCCCATCTTAGACAGGCTGGTTTTTTCATGCTGGATATAGACCAGCTCAATTGGGTCATCAATATCCAGTGGGATAGAAACGATATTGTCTCCGTTGAGGTTGCTGTTCAAAATCCCTGTCGCAATGGTATAACCGTCCAGACCAATCAAGAGATTAAAGAGGGTAGCACGGTCGCTGACTACGATGGATTTCTTGTGGTGTTCTTGGGAAAGAATCTCTTCTGAAAAGTAGAAGGAGTTGTGCGTCCCTTGGTCATAGCTGAGATAAGGGAAGTTTTCCAAATCAGATAGTTTGACCTTGTCTTTCTTTGCCAGAGGATTGGTCTTGCTGACAAAGATATGCGGTTGTGCTGTGAAGAGATGGTGAGCCAGCAGATGATTGTCATCCAGCATCTTGGTTAAAACATCGCGGTTGTAGCTGTTTAAAAATAGGACACCGACCTCACTACGGAAGTTCTTGACGTCGTCGATAATTTCCCAAGTCCGAGTTTCACGAAGAAAAAGCTCGTATTTTTCCATATCGCTTTTCTTGAGCAGAGAGACGAAAGCGTTGACTACAAAGGCATAGTGTTGAGACGAAACGCTAAAGAGTTCGCGGTGGGCGACAGGATTTTTATAGCGTTCCTCCAGAAGCTGGGTTTGCTCGACAACCTGACGGGCATAAGAGAGAAACTCCATCCCATCACGGGTCAAGGTGATACCCTTGGGATTGCGGATAAAGATTTCAATGCCCATTTCATTTTCCAAATCTCTTACTGCGTTGGAAAGACTAGGCTGAGTGATAAAGAGTTGCTTGGCTGCCTCATTCATGGAGCCAGTTTCGACGATTTTGATAATATAATGTAATTGTTGAATTCTCATGTTTTTATTGTACCACACTTGCGTCAGAATCGCCAAAGAAGATAGGAAAATCAGGAGCATTGTGTGAGTCTCTGTAAAGTAGTTAAGAAGAAACTTCTAAATCATTTAGTAAATAAGGTAAAAAAGTAGCTGAGCAAGGTATGTATTGGGCACTATAAAAATTTTACTCGAAAATAAGAAACTTGCACGATTTACTCATTACTTAGCCAATACTAGAGTTTATACTAGTTATTGTAAAAATGATCATCCAAAAGAAGGAAGGAGGCAACCTTATGGCTAAAAATACAAATCGTTCAGAGATTGATTCTCTAAGTTTTGAGGTTGAAAAGCAAGAACTTTCCGCGCAATCAGAAGCTTGTGGTACACAGCTTTTAAAATGACGCTAGCAAATCTGTGTAGATTGTGTTTTACCTATTCTTATGAGTATACGAGAAATAATGTTCGTTGTTAGATAAAACAAAAGGAAAATTCTAGTGTTTTATTACAAAACATTGACAACATTTTGATTTGGTGTTATATTTACGGGAGAAATACAAATAAAATAAGACAACTTTGAGATTGATTCTTTGGATTATGGAAATTAATAGCCAAGAATTGAATGGAAAATCTGTTGCTGGGTAGGGTACGGCTGTTAGATTAACAGCACAGGGACGCTGTGGTTGGTGGTTTGATATTCTTATGAATGTATTTCGCCAAACGTGCGCTGTGGATAAAACTACCTCTATTTTTTGACAGGAGGATAAAATGGAAGGAATTATTGGAACACTAGAATTCTATGCACCTGTACTGGTCTTAGGAGTTCTTGTCATAGGGATTGTTTACTTTATGAAAAAAAGAAACGATCGCAAATAATCAACATCGACCGATACCTGAAAAAGGCATCGGTTTTTTATAACTTGAATATATTGCACAAAATACTCATGGCAAACCTTGAAAGAAACCGTATAATGAGAGCGTAATAAAGAAACGGAGGAATGAAATGATGAAACAACTTATCGTGACAGGATTAACGAAAACATTTGGTCAAGGGGATAATATCGTTCATGCTTTATCAGATGTGAACTTGTCCGTTGAAAAAGGCGAATTTCTGGCAATTATGGGAGCTAGTGGTAGTGGAAAAACAACACTTCTCAACTGTATTTCAACGATTGATAAACCAACATCAGGTGAGATTCGATTTGAAGATTTTGACATCATCCATGCCAAGGAAAATGAACTAGCTGACTATCGTGCTAAAAACATTTCCTATATTTTCCAAGCTTACAACTTGGTGGAAACCTTGACGGTCTATGAAAATATCGTCCTACCTCTTCAAATTCAGGGGAAAAATATCAAAAAACATCAGGATAAGATTGTGGAAATTTTGGATAAGTTGGCCATCCAAAACTTAAAAGATAAGTTTCCTAATCAGTTATCAGGTGGTCAGCGACAACGTGTGGCAACTGCTAGAGCCTTGATTGATGATTCTAAACTGATTATCGCAGATGAGCCGACAGGAGCCTTGGATTCTGCCAATTCTGAAAAACTGATGGCGCTTTTGCAGGAAATCAATAAAAGTTTTGGCATCACCATTTTATTGGTCACCCACGACCCTGCTGCAGCCAAGTATTCCTCACGGATGGTGCTACTCAGTGATGGAAAGATTATGGATGATTTGGAACGTAACAGCTTATCTAATGAACAGTATTTGCAAGAGATTTACAGCCGTACAAGATAGGAGGGGGAGAGTATGTATCCAAAATTGATTTTACGAAATGTATTTCGAAATTTACAGACCTATACCATCTATTTTTTCAGTCTAACCTTGATTTATAGCTTGCTCTACGCTTTTAATGCTTTACCAAGCCATCCAGTGATGCAAAGTTTATCAGGAGCAAAGGAAATGTTAACGACGGTGATGAGCCAGTACATGGGCTTGCTTTCCTATCTGATTCTATCGGCGATTGCCTTTCTCATCGTTTACTCCACAAACTTTGTTCTGGGACGGCGCAAGAAAGAGTTGGGACTTTATGCAACGCTGGGCATGAAGAAGAAGCAGATTATCCGTACCCTGTTCTTTGAAACCATGCTGGTCAATATCTTTTCCTTGATTCTAGGTTTCTTGCTTGGAGTGATCTTACTGGTCATTCTAGCTAAGGTTGCATCTGAGTTTTTTATGGCAAATTACTTTGGTAGTCTGCTTTTCTTTGATAGCAAGTCTGTCATCTTACTAGTTTATTCCTATTTGGTCACCAGTTTTATTGTTGGTGTCATGGACATTCTTACCTTTAGAAAGCAAAATATCATTGCACTCATTCAAGAAAATGGGGTCAAGAAATCTGTCTTGGCAAAAGGCAAGCCAGTTCTTCAAGCATTTCTCTTTATTCTTTCGACAGCTGTTATTGGTTTTGGTGCTCTCTATTTTTCAGACTATCACCATCTATCATTCTTGAAAAGCTGGGGTATCTTGCTGGTATCTGTCTTCGTGATTTTTGTGATTTTATTTTACAATACCTTGAGCCATTTTATCTTGGTCTCCCTTAGAAAACTGCCTCAAACCTACTATAACAAACTAAACACTTTTAAAATCCGTCAATTTTCAAAACAAGCTGATAGTAATTCGGTCACGTTGGCTGTCTTATCCTTGACCTTGACACTGGCTCTCAGCTTACTCGTTTTTAGTGGTAGTGCCTATACGACTATGAACCGAGAGCTGAACAAATACTCACCTTATGATGTAACTGTCAATCTTTATCGTGGTCAAGAGTTCCAATTTGCTCAGGATTCTGTAAAAGATAGGCTGAAAGCAGATGGATTTGACTTTAACCTCATCAAAGAGGAGTACAGCTATCCTAGCTATTCTAGTAATTTAACTTATAAAGATTTGATTGATACTAGCAATCTCTGGGCGCATGATAAGGAACTTCCTGAATCAAAAGTACCGATTTTAGGAATTTCTGCCTACAATCATCTCCGCAAACTGCAAGGGAAAAAAGCGGTTGACTTGGCAGAAGACCAATTTCTAGTCAATGCCAATTATAAAGGAACTGCCAAGCAGATTCAGGAATTTCTATCAACGACCAAAACCCTCATGATTAACGGTCATTCTCTCAACCTTGCCTCTTCAAAGCCACTTGAAACAGTTTACTTTTTATCTTCAGTAGGTCTAAATGACGCAGGAACCTTGATTGTACCAGATAAGGTAGTAGTTGGATTGACGGAAGACCACACGACCTATGTTGCCAATTTCAAAGAAAACATTGACAAACGGGAAGTAGAAACATTCTTGAGTCAGTGGATTGAAAAATACTACTTCACTCGTGAAGGAGCAGAGTTGAATTCGTTCACCTATCAAACGAAAGGAAGTATTTTTGAGGTTTACCTTGGATTTATGGGCGTCATTGTCTTTGTCATGATTTTTGTCAGTGTTATTTTTATCATTATTTCCCTCAGTATCTTGTCCCTTCAAACTTCTACAAGTGCTTTGGATAGTGTGAATGATTATCAAATCTTATACCTTCTTGGGAATAAGAGAAAGCAAAATCGCTTTATTCTTTTGCAACAGATTCTAAGTTATTTCTTGGTTCCGCTGGTCATCGCAGGTCCGCTAGCATTTGCCTTGAGTACCGCTCTTTTGGGCTATTTTGAGAATTTCGCTAATACCAGCATTTCTATTGATATCACCTATCTGGGAGTAGCGGTCTTACTATTTGTCCTTTACCTGCTAGTGACTTACAGAGTAAGTTGGCAAATGATTGAAAATTAAGTCAAATACCAGAGTTGCCTATCCGACAATTCTGGTATTGTGTTATAATGATATTAAAGTAGTTCAGGAAGTGGATACATATGAAACAGTTTGTCAAATTGATCTCGAAAAACTCACTTTTATTGTGGTGGTTGACGATTTTGAATCATCTAACTTTGATGATTTATATTTATTATAGGATTCCTCTGGAGTTTTCGACAGATTTTTCCTTACAGATGGTTTTATTGCTGATTATTGCTTTAATTGTATTTAGCTATATTTGTAATATTGTGACCTTTCGGTATAGTGAGTTGAAACTTTGGTTGCTCCTGATGATGTTTCTCATTAGCTGGCAATCCATCTTTAATCAAGGAGTTGCGAACACCCTGTTGCACTTTTTTGATATTCTTCATCCGCTCAACTCTTTTTTATTGGTGTATAGTTCTCTGTCTATTATCTTTCTGGGAGAGAAAATAGGAGAAGAACTGTTGAGTGTGTCCTTTGTGTTGACACTAATCACCATTAGTTCGTATCTGTTAAGTCCTTCAATTTTTCTATTTCTGTCCTTGTTTGCGTCTTTCTTTTTAAACCTTGTTCCCTTGATTTTACTGATTTTATATCATAAAGAGTTGAAAAGTAAACTCAAGTATCAGAGACGAAATTTGTGGATATTAGCTTTGATATTGCCTCTTTCTTATTTCTTTTTGTATATCAATACGACGGGCTCAGGAGTGATGAACCTAGTCTGGTATCTGGAAATTCTTGGCATTTTAGCTTTTTTACACTTCAAAACGATTATCAGCTCTCTTCAAAAAAAGGTATCAGAGTTAAAATTGTCCTATATAAAAGCTTTTTCACACTTATTTTTACTAGTTATGTTTTTGTTAGTAGGTATTTTCATCATCTTTCGTCTAAACTTAAACACGAGCTTTTTGGTCTTGAATATCATGTTACTATTGTTCGGGATTTGTTCGGAAGAATTGATTCGCCTCTTTCGTTCTGCTGATATGCTAGATGCTAGGGATTATGTAAAAGTTCTCTTTTTAAAGCGTAACCGTATGGTGAAAAGTCTGCTGGCAAATGAAGACACAGAACAACAGTTCTCCGAATTTCTTCACAATGAAATCCTGCAAAATGTGATGGCAATAAAAAATTTCAATCAATATAGTAGCAATAAAGCTTTTGGTGAACAGATCAATCTGGTGACAGAGGAGTTGGTTCAGCGGATTCGTGAGCGGATGGATTATTATCAGCCAATGGTAGAAACAGACGAGCAGTTAGACATCCAGTATCAAGGGCTGATTAATCGGATTGTCAAGCGCTATCACGCAGAAAATGAATTTGTCACACAGTTTCCTGCCCACTTTAGACTTTTATCTCCTTACGATAAAATTACCTATCGTCTGGTTGAGGAGTTGGCGACCAATGCAGTTAAGTACGCTAGTGGTGGAACGATTTCTTTGAAGATTGATGTGCATGATGACGCTATTTTTATCATTTCTGAAAATGACTGCCTTCAAACAGAAAAATCCTTAGGTTATGGCTTGAAAAATATGTCTAATAAAATTAGTGTTTTAGGTGGTCAGATGCAGATTTTTGAAAATAATAAGAGATTTCGTGTAGAAATTACTCTCCCGATTGATAAGGAGTTGTGCTATGAAAATTTTGTTAATTGATGATCATAAATTATTTAGCCAAAGTATCAAGATGATTTTAGAGTTATCGGAAAACATAAAAAAGGTCCAGTTAGTGGATAATTTTTCGACTATTTCGGAGATTGCTTTTAATAACTACGACATTATTTTGATTGACATCAACCTGACGAGTCTGTATCAAGATGATGGGCTGACCTTGGCACAAGATATTATCGACAATGGTTGTTCTAGTAAGATTGTAATTTTGACGGGATACAGCAAAAAGATGTATGAACACCGAGCTAAAGCTATGGGAGCTTATGGCTTTCTAGATAAAAGTATGGATCCAGATGAGTTGGTGAAAAAACTGGAAAAGATTTATCTAGGAGGTAAGGTCTTTTCAGATGAAGTGATGGTAGAGGTGCTAACACCACGAGAAATCGAGATACTAGAACTGGTTAGAAATGGCTTGACCATTGATGATGTCTGTGACAAGGTCTATGTGAGTAAACGTACAGTTTCTAATCACTTGGCCAATATCTTTTCAAAATTAGGAGTGGCTAACAGGCAGGAGGCGATTCATATCGCTGAGCAGTTGGGCTATTTTCCACCAGATTAAAAAGTTGCAGAAGATGCAGCTTTTTTAATTTGTGTGATACTTCTTGTATGGTCTCTTCTTGAAAAAAAGACAAAAATTTGCTAGAATGAGTCTTATGAAAACATTCTATGATGTGCAGCAATTCCTCAAACGATTTGGTATTATTGTTTATATGGGAAAACGCTTATATGATATTGAACTGATGAAGTTGGAACTCTCTCGGATTTACGATGCAGGGTTGATGGACAAATTAGACTATCTAGAAGCAGAAGCGGTTCTTCGCAGAGAGCACAAGGTAGAATTGGATTATATTGAGAAAAATGGAGAAAAGAACTAATGGTTACTTGGATTTTGTGGGCACTTATACTAGCAATGTTGGCGTGGATGGGCTTTAACTATTTTCGTATTCGCCGTGCGGCTAAAATTGTAGACAATGAGGAATTTGAAGCCTTGATTCGTACGGGTCAATTGATTGATTTGCGCGACCCAGCTGAATTCCACAGAAAACATATCCTTGGGGCCCGCAATATTCCTTCAAGTCAGTTGAAGACTAGTCTTGCAGCTCTTCGTAAAGATAAACCTGTCCTTCTTTACGAAAACCAACGTGCGCAACGTGTCACAAATGCAGCCCTTTACTTGAAAAAACAAGGTTTTTCTGAGATTTATATCCTTTCTTATGGTTTGGATTCTTGGAAAGGGAAAGTCAAAGTTGAGAAATAAGAAAACGAGCTTGGATGTTTCCGAGCTCATTTTTTAACCACTTTTTCTGAGAAAGTCACGAATGCTTGTCAACTCTTCTGAGTTGAGGGGGCGATAGTCTCCCTCTTGAAGATTCTCATCCAAGCTCCAAGGTCCAAAATGGGTGCGTTTGAGTGAGGTCACCTTGACACCAACCGAGAGAAACATTTTCTTAACCTGATGAAATTTTCCTTCTGAAATGGTGATAGAGGCTTGGCTGAAAGAAGGACTTGCAGATAGAATCTCTAGTCTTGCAGGTTTACAGACAGTACCATCTAAAAAGACAATTCCCTTTTGAAAGGCTTGGATATGGTCAGGTGTCAGAAGTCCATTAACCTCAACTTGATAAGTCTTATCGACATGATATTGGGGATGGAGGAGCTGAAAGCCCAAGGGACCGTTATCGGTCAAGAGGAGGAGTCCTGTCGTATCTCGGTCTAGTCGGCCGACGGCATAGAGCTTGTCAGACTGGATGTCAGGTGACAGCAGGTCCATGACAGTTGGAAGTTCCCTGTCTTTATTGGCTGTAACGACACCAGCAGGCTTATGAATCATAAGGTAGGTGTGCTCATAGCCTCGAATGATTTGGTCCTGAAAAAGGAGTTCTTGTAGTCCTGTATCGATATTTTGGGCTAAGGAACGGGCTGGGCAACCATCGACTAGAATTTCCCCTTTGAGGAGTGCTTGCTTCATGGCCTTTCGGCTGATTTTTTCTTGGGCTAATAAATTATCTAAACGCATACTGTGCTTATCTTATCATAAGTCGCTTGCTTTGAAAAGGCTTGACGTGAAAAGAAAAGCAGAGTGAAAACATTTACACTTGCTTGAGTTATGTTATTTACCTGAAATTATGGTATAATCGTTCAGTTAGAAAATAAATTTTGAATATTATAGAGGAAATCATGACAAAATTAAGAGAAGATATCCGTAACATTGCGATTATCGCCCACGTTGACCACGGTAAAACAACCCTCGTTGACGAATTATTGAAACAATCAGAAACGCTTGATGCACGTACTGAATTGGCTGAGCGTGCTATGGACTCAAACGATATCGAAAAAGAGCGTGGAATTACCATCCTTGCTAAAAATACAGCCGTTGCCTACAACGGAACTCGTATCAATATCATGGACACACCAGGACACGCGGACTTCGGTGGAGAAGTTGAGCGTATCATGAAAATGGTTGACGGTGTTGTCTTGGTCGTAGATGCCTACGAAGGAACAATGCCACAGACTCGTTTCGTATTGAAAAAAGCCTTGGAACAAGACCTTGTCCCAATCGTTGTTGTTAACAAAATCGATAAACCATCAGCTCGTCCAGCTGAAGTAGTGGACGAAGTCTTAGAACTTTTCATCGAGCTTGGGGCTGATGACGACCAGCTTGATTTCCCAGTAGTTTATGCTTCAGCGATCAACGGAACTTCTTCATTGTCAGATGATCCAGCTGACCAAGAAGCTACTATGGCACCAATCTTTGATACGATTATCGACCATATCCCAGCTCCAGTAGATAACTCAGATGAGCCTTTGCAGTTCCAAGTGTCACTTTTGGACTACAATGACTTCGTTGGACGTATCGGTATCGGTCGTGTCTTCCGTGGTACAGTTAAGGTTGGGGACCAAGTTACTCTGTCTAAACTTGATGGCACAACTAAAAACTTCCGTGTTACAAAACTCTTCGGTTTCTTTGGTTTGGAACGTCGTGAAATCCAAGAAGCAAAAGCAGGTGACTTGATTGCCGTTTCAGGTATGGAAGATATCTTTGTCGGTGAAACCATTACTCCGACAGATGCAGTAGAAGCTCTTCCAATCCTACACATCGATGAGCCAACTCTTCAAATGACTTTCTTGGTCAACAACTCACCATTTGCTGGTAAAGAAGGTAAATGGGTAACTTCTCGTAAGGTAGAAGAACGTTTGCAGGCAGAATTGCAAACAGATGTTTCCCTTCGTGTTGACCCAACTGATTCACCAGATAAATGGACAGTTTCAGGTCGTGGAGAATTGCACTTGTCAATCCTTATCGAAACAATGCGTCGTGAGGGTTATGAACTTCAAGTATCTCGTCCAGAAGTTATCGTAAAAGAAATCGACGGTGTCAAATGCGAACCATTTGAACGTGTTCAAATCGACACTCCAGAAGAATACCAAGGGTCTGTTATCCAAAGCCTTTCTGAACGTAAGGGTGAAATGTTGGATATGATTTCAACTGGTAATGGTCAAACTCGTTTGGTCTTCCTTGTTCCAGCGCGTGGGTTGATCGGTTACTCAACTGAGTTCTTGTCAATGACTCGTGGTTACGGTATCATGAACCATACCTTCGACCAATACTTGCCATTGATTCCAGGTGAAATTGGTGGTCGTCACCGTGGTGCCCTTGTTTCTATCGATGCTGGTAAGGCTACAACTTACTCAATCATGTCTATCGAAGAACGTGGTACGATCTTTGTCAACCCAGGTACTGAGGTTTATGAAGGAATGATCATCGGTGAAAACTCTCGTGAAAATGACTTGACAGTTAACATCACTAAGGCGAAACAAATGACCAACGTTCGTTCAGCTACTAAGGACCAAACAGCTGTTATCAAGACACCTCGTATCTTGACACTTGAAGAGTCTCTTGAGTTCTTGAACGACGATGAGTACATGGAAGTAACGCCTGAGTCTATCCGTTTGCGTAAACAAATCCTTAACAAGGCAGAGCGTGAGAAAGCTAACAAGAAGAAAAAATCAGCTGAATAAGAGCTAGAAAGAGAGAAAGATGGTCTATTTAGTCCTAGGGATTTTACTGCTCCTACTCTATGTATTTGCGACACCAGAAAGCATTAAAGGGACAGTCAATATCGTCGCTATGGTATGTATTTTAGTGGCACTTTTGGTTTTGTTGGCTCTATCTTTTCTGAAAATTTTTCAATTACCAACAGAAATATTCCTAGCAATAGCCATGTTAATCCTAGCTTACTTTAGTGTGAGAGACATCACACTCATGCCAGTCAAAAAAGGTAAAAGAAGATAAAAAGAGAGTTTCGGCTCTCTTTTTTTGGTAGGAATTTTACAATAGTTTGAATTGTTTTTTACTATAACATCATCTCTTTTGCTTGGATAATATGAATGGGAAAAACTTGAATAAAATTCGTTAATGACATCTATTTTTTGGGGAACTGTAAAACTCTATTACTAACAATATTTTAGTAAAATATGTTGATAGATTAGATAGAAAGTGATATACTTAAGTTATAAGAAATCGTTTTCAAAATAAGAAAGGATTAAATTTATACTCAATGAAAATCAAAGAGCAAACTAGGAAACTAGCCGCAGGTTGCTCAAAGCACTGCTTTGAGGTTGTAGATAAGACTGACGAAGTCAGTTACATATATCTACGGCAAGGCGACGTTGACGCGATTTGAAGAGATTTTTGAAGAGTATTGTTGTCTTGGTGCTCAGGGTGTAATGGATTAAACTAGGAAAATAATTCTAAGAATTTATAAAAGATAAAATCTTTTTCTATAGGGTTATTCTCTTATACAAGGAGTCTACTATGAAGAAACTATTCATATTATTATCAACTTTTTTTCTCAGCTTCTTCCTTGCTTGGATTATTGTCTTACGTGCCCCACAATATTTATATGCAAGCTATGATTCCGTCTCCTTACTTCGTGTCAAAAAAGATACTCAGGAACCGACGCGTGAGGTATTTGAACAAGAATTGGAGAATTTTGCAAACTCAGAACAGAGTTTAATAGCTAGAAGAATTGTAGAGCCGAGTAAGGATGGGATGACCAACTTTACTTATGCAACTTATGGTCAGGGAACTTTACCAAAAGAATTCCAAGAAGCTAGCCAAGAAAGTCGTGAACGTAGTGATCCGCTAAATAGTTATCTCCTTTTGTCAGGCTCCTTGACGAAAGAAAAGCTTGCCGATAAATTAGGAGATTTGGGTTATAAAGCAATTGCTGACCGAAAGACACCTCCCTATTCTCTTGCTTTTCGAATGTTGCTAAATCCCCTTATTTTAATTAGTTTAGCAATATTTGGCTTATCTTTCTTTGCTTTAGTGATTATCACTCGGATTAAGGAAATGAGAGCAGCAGGTATAAAACTCTTTTCTGGTCAGACTCTCTTATCCATCATGGGGCATTCTTTATCTACTGATATCAAGTGGCTCCTTCTATCAGCCCTCCTTTCTTTCCTAGGTGGGGGAGTCGTTCTTTTTAGTCAAGGTTTGTTTTATCCTATCTTGTTAGCCACCTATGGTTTTGGGATTAGTTTCTATCTGTTGTTTTTATTGGTGATTTCAATTTTACTAATGCTTCTTTATCTAATGAGTTTGAGTTACAAAGCATTAGTTCCCGTTATTAAGGGGAGATTACCCCTTAAACGCTTGATGGTTTTAACCCTATTGTGTCAGTTGGTTGCTGTCTTTACAGTAGGCTACGCTGTTAAGACAGGTTTGACGTCTTACCAACGATTGAAAGAACTTGAAATTTCAAAACAAGCATGGCAGGACAGAGCAGACTATTACCAGATTTCCTTTGGCTTAGGTGATAGAGTAAAAGATACAGAAAATCAGAGCAAGTGGTATGAATTTTCCAAAGAAGCAGTTGAACAAGAACAGGCTCTATTTGTAAAAGATAATCTCATTCATTTTGCAAATCCTCAAGGAAAAAATGAACAGGGAGAGACACTGGATACCTATAGTCCAGATGCTAATGTTCTCTATGTCAGCCCAAGTTATTTGGACAAGGAAAAGGTCGTGGTAGATGCTGAGACCAAACAGAAGTTAGTCCATCTTCAAAAAGGAGAATTTGGACTCTTACTACCAGAATCTCTTCGTTCACAGGAAGCAGAACTTAAGAAAGCTTTTGAAGAAAGATTGAGTTATTATGGAAAATCTGGTGAGGAGGCAAGTGCTCCTTTAGAGTATGAAATGAGAGCGATTGTTAGTTATCTTCCAACTGGAGAAAAGCGATTTATTTATAATAACGGTGAAAGCCCAGTATCCATCCAGTACTTAACCGATCCGATTTTAGTTGTATTTACTCCAACATCTACAGGTGATAGTATCATTTCCAAATCTAGTTGGTCTATCAATGCTGGTAAGAATATCTTTGTCAAAGGATATGAAGATGGGATTAAACTCTTGAAAAATGCAGGAATTTATGAGCAAGTATCCTATCTTAAAGAAGGAAGAAGTGTTTATCTAACTCGTTATAATGAAGTTCAAACTGAAACAGCAACTTTAATCTTAGGAGCTATTGTGGGGATAGCTAGTTCCTTGTTACTCTTTTATTCTGTCAATCTTCTATATTTCGAGCAATTCCGCCGAGATATCTTGATTAAACGAATTTCAGGTTTACGATTTTTTGAAACACATGCTCAGTATATGGTTAGCCAATTTGCCAGTTTTGTATTTGGTGCTAGTCTCTTTATTTTAAGCAGTCGAGACTTGGTGATTGGCTTGCTCACTTTATTAGTCTTTCTAGCTAGTGCAGTTCTGACGCTTTACCGTCAAGCGCAGAAAGAATCTCGTGTTTCTATGACAATTATGAAAGGAAAATAGGATGATTGAACTAAAGAATATATCTAAAAAATTTGGAAGCCGTCAGCTATTTTCAGATACAAATCTTCATTTTGAAGGTGGGAAAATTTATGCCTTAATCGGTACAAGTGGCTGTGGTAAGACAACACTCTTGAATATGATTGGACGATTAGAGCCATATGACAAAGGGCAAATCATCTATGATGGTACTTCTCTTAAGGACATCAAGCCTTCTGTTTTCTTTAGAGATTACTTAGGATACCTATTTCAAGATTTTGGCTTAATTGAAAGCCAAACCGTCAAAGAGAATCTCAATCTGGGTTTAGTTGGTAAAAAATTGAAGGAAAAAGAGAAAATCTCTTTGATGAAACAAGCTCTAAACCGTGTAAACCTCTCTTATTTGGATTTGAAGCAACCTATCTTTGAGTTATCAGGAGGAGAAGCACAACGTGTTGCACTAGCGAAGATAATTTTAAAGGATCCACCTTTGATTCTCGCAGATGAACCAACCGCTTCACTAGACCCCAAAAACTCTGAGGAATTACTTTCTATCTTAGAATCTTTAAAAAATCCGAATCGGACCATTATTATTGCGACCCACAATCCTCTGATTTGGGAACAAGTGGACCAAGTCATTCGAGTTACCGATTTATCACATAGATGATATAGCAAGATTCATACTCAATGAAAATCAAAAAGCAAACTAGGAAGCTAGCCGCAGGCTGCTCAAAGCACTGCTTTGAGGTTGTAGATGAAACTGACGAAGTCAGTAACCATATATACGGCAAGGCGAAGCTGACGTGGTTTGAATTTGATTTTCGAAGAGTATCAGTTAGAAGAAAGAGTCACAAACACACTTTGTGGCTTTTTTATTTCCATAAAAATGGTAAAATAGTAAGAGTAGAAATGGAGTTCGAGACATGAAAGTAATAGATCAATTTAAAAATAAGAAAGTCCTTGTTTTAGGTTTGGCCAAGTCTGGTGAATCGGCAGCTCGTTTGTTGGATAAGCTAGGTGCCATTGTGACAGTAAATGATGGAAAACCATTCGAGGACAATCCAGCTGCCCAAAGTTTACTGGAAGAAGGGATCAAGGTTATCACAGGTGGCCATCCTTTGGAACTCTTGGATGAAGAGTTTGCCCTTATGGTGAAAAATCCAGGTATTCCCTACAGCAATCCCATGATTGAAAAGGCTTTGGCCAAGGGAATTCCAGTCTTGACTGAGGTGGAATTGGCTTACTTGATTTCTGAGGCACCGATTGTTGGTATTACTGGTTCGAACGGTAAGACAACCACAACGACTATGATTGGGGAAGTTTTGACTGCTGCTGGGCAACATGGTCTTTTATCAGGAAATATCGGCTTTCCTGCCAGTCAAGTGGCTCAAAGCGCTACAGACAAGGACACGCTTGTCATGGAGCTTTCTTCTTTCCAACTCATGGGTGTTCAAGAATTCCATCCTGAGATTGCGGTTATTACCAACCTCATGCCAACTCATATAGACTACCATGGCTCTTTTGAGGAGTATGTGGCAGCCAAGTGGAATATCCAGAACAAGATGACAGCGGATGATTTCCTTGTTTTGAACTTTAACCAAGACTTGGCAAAAGAATTGGCTAGCAAAACACAAGCTACCGTTGTACCATTTTCAACACTGGAAAAGGTTGATGGAGCTTATTTGGAAGATGGTCAGCTCTACTTCCGTGGAGAAGTGGTCATGGCAGCTAGTGAAATCGGTGTTCCAGGTAGCCACAATGTGGAAAATGCCCTTGCGACGATTGCTGTAGCCAAGCTTCGTGGTGTAGACAACCAAACCATCAAAGAAACTCTTTCAGCCTTTGGTGGTGTTAAACACCGTCTTCAATTTGTGGATGAAATCAAGGGTGTCAAATTTTATAATGATAGCAAATCAACCAATATCTTGGCGACTCAAAAAGCCTTGTCAGGATTTGACAACAGCAAGGTCATCTTGATTGCAGGTGGTTTGGACCGTGGCAATGAGTTTGACGAATTGGTGCCAGATATTACTGGACTCAAGAAGATGGTCATCCTGGGTCAGTCTGCCGAACGTGTCAAACGGGCAGCAGATAAGGCTGGTGTCTCTTATGTGGATGCGACTGATATTGCAGATGCGACCCGCAAGGCTTACGAGCTTGCGACTCAAGGAGACGTGGTTCTTCTCAGTCCAGCCAATGCCAGCTGGGATATGTATGCTAACTTTGAAGTACGTGGCGACCTCTTTATCGACACAGTAGCGGAGTTAAAGGAATAATATGAAAAAAATTGTCTTTACAGGTGGGGGGACGGTTGGACACGTGACCCTCAATCTTTTGTTAATGCCCAAGTTCATCGAAGATGATTGGGAAGTCCACTATATCGGGGACAAGCGTGGTATCGAACACCAAGAAATCCTCAAGTCGGGTTTAGATGTCACTTTCCACTCCATTGCGACTGGGAAATTGCGTCGCTATTTCTCTTGGCAAAATATGCTGGATGTATTTAAAGTTGGCTGGGGAATTGTCCAATCGCTCTTTATCATGTTACGAATTCGTCCACAGGCTCTTTTTTCAAAGGGAGGCTTTGTCTCAGTAC
This sequence comes from Streptococcus sp. 5346, assembly GCF_013277455.1. Classification (GTDB taxonomy): domain Bacteria; phylum Bacillota; class Bacilli; order Lactobacillales; family Streptococcaceae; genus Streptococcus. The sequence continues at coordinate 125,340 of NZ_VMMY01000001.1, read as the reverse complement.
CGCCTGTTATCGCAGCGCGTGTGTCAGGAGTGCCTGTCTTTATTCACGAATCGGACCTGTCTATGGGCTTGGCCAATAAAATTGCCTATAAATTTGCGACGAAGATGTATTCAACCTTTGAACAAGCTTCGAGTTTGTCTAAGGTCGAGCATGTGGGAGCAGTGACCAAGGTTTCAGACCAAAAAGGTCCAGAACCGGATGAATTGGTGGATATTCAAACCCACTTTAATCCTAAATTGCCAACTGTATTGTTTGTCGGTGGTTCTGCAGGAGCTCGTGTCTTTAACCAATTGGTGACAGACCATAAGAAAGAACTGACAGAGCGCTACAATATTATCAATCTAACTGGAGATTCTAGTCTGAACGAGTTGAGCCAAAATCTCTTTCGTGTCGACTACGTGACCAATCTCTATCAACCCTTGATGGAATTGGCTGATATTGTTGTGACACGTGGTGGTGCCAATACGATTTTTGAGCTCTTGGCCATGGCAAAATTGCATGTCATTGTGCCACTTGGTCGTGAAGCTAGTCGTGGTGACCAGATTGAAAATGCAGCTTACTTTGTAAAAAAAGGCTATGCAGAAGAGCTTCAAGAAAGCGATTTGACCTTGGATAGTTTGGAAGAGAAGATTTCTCATTTACTAAGCCACAAGGAAGACTACCAAGCTAAGATGAAGGCTTCCAAGGAATTGAAATCTCTAGCAGATTTTTATCAATTGTTGAAAAAAGATTTATCATAAGGAAAGTAAATGTCAAAAGATAAGAAAAATGAGGGCAAAGAAATCCTCGAAGAATTTAAAGAGTTATCAGAATGGCAGAAACGAAACCAAGAATATCTAAAAAAGAAGGCTGAAGAAGAGGCAGCCCTAGCTGAGGAGAAGGAAAAGGAAAGACAAGCTCGAATGGCTTCGAAATCTGAAAAGTCAGATGCAACTGAGGACCAGGAGAGTGAATCTGATCCAAAAGACCCAAAATCAGCTAAGGACGAGTCTGAAGAAAAAGTAGAATCCTCAGAGGGTGACAAAGAGGAAGAAGAGATAGAAGAATCAGGGTCTAAAGAGAGCGAGGAACAGGATAAAAAGCTTGCTAAAAAGGCTCCAAAGGAAAAAGCAGCCAAAGCAAAGATTCCTGGCCTCCATATCTTACGAGGCTTCACGATTTTATTTCCAAGTCTGCTTTTATTGATTGTCTCTGCTTATTTGCTCAGTCCTTATGCGACCATGAAGGATATTCGTGTTGAGGGAACGGTGCAAACTACGGCTGATGATATTCGACAGGCTTCGGGCATTCAGGATTCGGATTATACGATTAATCTTCTGCTAGATAAGGCAAAATATGAAGAGCAGATTAAGTCTAACTATTGGGTTGAATCAGCTCAGCTTGTTTATCAATTTCCAACTAAGTTCACTATCAAGGTCAAGGAATACGATATTGTTGCCTACTATGTTTCTGGTGAAAATCATTATCCTATTCTTTCCAGCGGTCAGCTTGAGACTAGTTCTGTGAGCCTGGTCAGTCTGCCAGAAACTTATTTATCAGTTCTCTTTAATGATAGTGAACAAATCAAGGCTTTTGTCTCAGAACTTGCTCAAATTAGCCCAGAACTCAAGGCTGCTATCCAAAAGGTGGAACTAGCCCCAAGCAAGGTGACTTCCGATTTAATTCGATTGACTATGAATGATTCGGACGAAGTCTTGGTTCCCCTGTCTGAAATGAGTAAGAAATTACCTTACTACAGTAAGATTAAACCTCAATTGTCAGAACCGAGTGTGGTCGATATGGAAGCTGGAATTTACAGTTACACAGTGGCGGATAAATTAATTATGGAGGCTGAGGAAAAAGCCAAACAAGAGGCTAAGGAAGCTGAGAAGAAACAAAAAGAGGAAGAGAAGAAAAGACTGGAAGAACAGCAGAATAAACTAGAAGAGGAAAGGAAAAAGCTGGAGGAAGAGGGCAATCAAAACCAAACGACACGGCGTTCATCACGTCGCTAGGTTTAGCTTTTCTCCTATAGCTCTTTAGTTGCCATGTTTTTACTTGACAAGTGCTAGTAGAAATAATAGAATAATAGAAAACCTTTAAAGCAGTCCAGAGAGGCAGCTAAGGTTAGACGGTGAAAGGGTGGAGACTACCCATTTTTCGTGGAACCTTGCTGTTGGCAGGTTCCTTTTTTCGTGGCTTCTTGTGGCCAGACTCTCTCACTAGCAAAGGTAAAAGGAGAAACCTATGCGAGAACATCGTCCAGTCATTGCTCTTGATTTTCCTAGTTTTGAGGCGGTCAAGGAATTTTTAGCTCTTTTCCCAGCAGAAGAAAGCCTTTATCTCAAGGTAGGGATGGAGCTTTATTACGCAACGGGGCCTGAGATTGTGTCCTATTTAAAAGGTTTGGGTCATAGTGTCTTTTTGGATCTTAAGCTGCATGACATTCCCAATACAGTCAAGTCAGCCATGAAGGTCTTGTCTCAGCTTGGAGTGGATATGACTAATGTTCATGCTGCTGGCGGTGTAGAGATGATGAAGGCTGCGCGTGAAGGTCTGGGGACACAAGCCAAATTGATTGCTGTCACTCAGCTCACATCAACGTCAGAAGCCCAGATGCAGGAGTTTCAAAATATCCAAACTAGCCTGCAAGAGTCTGTCATTCATTATGCTAAGAAAACAGCTGAAGCGGGATTAGATGGTGTCGTTTGCTCGGCTCAGGAAGTGGAAGTCATCAAGCAGGCTACCAATCCAGATTTTATCTGTCTGACACCGGGCATTCGTCCTGCAGGTGCTGCAGTTGGAGATCAAAAACGCGTGATGACGCCAGCGGATGCTTATCAAATCGGTAGTGACTATATCGTAGTGGGACGCCCCATTACTCAAGCTGAAGACCCTGTTGCAGCTTATCATGCTATCAAGGATGAATGGAACCAAGACTAGAATTAAAGAATAGATTAGAAAAACAAAAGGAGAAGACCATGACACTTGCTAAAGATATCGCTAGCCACCTCTTGAAAATTCAAGCAGTTTACCTCAAACCAGAGGAGCCTTTCACTTGGGCATCTGGTATCAAGTCACCCATTTATACGGATAACCGTGTAACTCTTGCCTATCCAGAAACTCGTACTCTCATTGAAAATGGTTTTGTAGATGCTATCAAAGAAGTCTTTCCTGAGGTAGAAGTCATTGCAGGAACTGCAACAGCAGGGATTCCTCACGGAGCCATCATTGCTGACAAGATGAACCTGCCATTTGCCTACATCCGTAGCAAACCAAAAGACCACGGAGCTGGTAATCAAATTGAAGGCCGCGTAGCTCAAGGTCAAAAAATGGTAGTGGTTGAAGACCTTATTTCAACTGGCGGTTCTGTTCTTGAAGCCGTAGCAGCAGCCAAACGCGAAGGAGCAGATGTACTTGGAGTTGTAGCGATTTTCAGCTACCAATTGCCAAAAGCAGATAAGAACTTTGCGGATGCTGGTGTGAAATTGGTGACGCTTTCTAACTATAGTGAACTCATTCACCTAGCTCAAGAAGAAGGCTATATCACACCAGAGGGCCTTGATCTCCTAAAACGCTTTAAAGAAGACCAAGAAAATTGGCAAAATGCTTAAGACATAGAAAATCAGGTAGTCACTAGGATTACCTGATTTCTTTTTGTGATTTCATTAAGTATTATACTCAATGAAAATCAAAGAGCAAACTAGGAAGCTTGTCGCAGGTTGCTCAAAGCACTGCTTTGAGGTTGTAGATAAGACTGACGAAGTCAGTCACATATATAATCCAAGGCGACGCTGACGTGGTTTGAAGAGATTTTCGAAGAGTATTAGTCAACTTTTCCACCTTCAACAACTAGATCATCTGCTTTAGCAGCGTCACCGTAGGTTGGGTGGAGTGTTTTTTCATAGGCCTTGTGGAAGAAGTTTTCCTTACCTAATTTTTCAATATCTTTATTGATGAAGTCTAGCAATTCTTGGTTGCCTTTTTGAACTGCTGCCGCAATGGTATCTGGATTACCGAGGGAAGTAATTCCTACTTCAAATCCTTTATTTTCAAGCGCCCAAGCTAGAACTTCAGTATTGTCAGTAGAGAAGGCATCTCCACGTCCGTCAAGAAGAGCTTGGTAAGAGTCACTGTATTGGTCATATTTTTGGAGTTTAATTTCTGGATGATTCTTTTCAAAATAAGTCTCAGCAGTCGTTCCTTTTGTGACAATTAAGGTTTTACCTTCAAGTTGTTTGACGTCTGTAATGAGAGCAGTCTTAGGTGATACGACACCCAGAGAAACTTTCATATATGGAAGGGCAAAATCAACTTGTTTCTTGCGTTCGTCAGTCACTGTAAAGTTGGCAAGAGTAATATCTACCTTGTTTGAAATCAAGTATTCCGCACGGTTGGCAGCGTCGACTGAAACGTATTTAACCTTGACACCAAGGTCTTGGGCCAGTTGGTTCCCAAGTTCAATATCGTAACCTTGGTAAGAACCGTCATTGTCAACGTAACCAAACGGTTTTTTATCTCCAAACACGGCGACTCGTAGCTCACCGCTTTTTTTGATTTCATCGATTGTGCGAGCCTTGGCAGTGGTTTTGCCAGAGGATGAACCAGCGTTTCCACCTGAGCTACAAGCAGTGACAAAGATAAGGGCAAAGGCAAGTGCCAAAACAGTTAAGAGTGGTTTGAATAGTTTCATAAGAATCTCCTTTATAGATATGAGCCAAATTGGCTAAAGTCAAAGACGTTTAAAAATTCCTGAGCTCGTTTGGTTTGAGGATTGGTAAAGAAGGCTTGAGCCGTTCCTTCTTCAGCAATTTTCCCTTGGTCGAGGAAGATAATCCGATCGGCAATAGCTTGGGCAAACTGCATTTCATGGGTTACTAAAATCATGGTACGGCCTTCTTGGGCCAAATCATTGATAAGTTCTAGAACCTCACGCACCATTTCTGGATCCAGCGAAGCAGTCACTTCGTCAAAAAGGATGATTTCTGGATGCATGAGGAGGGCACGAACAATTGCAACCCGTTGCTTCTGTCCACCAGATAATTGACGGGCAAAGCTATGTTGTTTGTCTAGCAAACCAACACGCTCCAGTAGTAGCAGAGCTTCTTCAGTTACTTCCTTCTTGTCGCGTCCCTGAGCCTGGATAGGACCTAGGATGAGGTTTTGTAGGACATCCAGATGGGGAAAGAGTTCATAACTTTGAAAGACCATGCCAATCTTTTGGCGAACTAGGTGAAAGTCTTTTTTATTTTCAACGATAGACTGACCGTCCAGAAGAATATCTCCACCTTGAATACTTTCTAAGCCGTTGAGACAACGAAGGAGGGTACTTTTCCCACAACCAGAGGGTCCTAGAATGACGACAACTTCCCCTTTTTTGATTTCTAGAGAAAGTCCTTGGAGGATGGGATTGTCTCCGAAGGATTTTTTTAGTTCCTTGATTTCTAAGATAGTTTCAGACATTTAGTTCCTCCAATGTTTTTCTAGGTGTGTGGATAGTTTGGAAATAGGAAAGCAGACTGCGAAATACAAGACCAGAATGGTTCCATAAATCCAGAAGGAAGCAGTTGGGATAGTCAAGCGATTGCTATCGATGATTTGTTGTCCAACCTTGGTCACTTCAACTACCCCAATCAGGACAACCAAGGAAGTCGTTTTAATCATCCGAGTAACAAGATTAATAGCTTGTGGAAGTAATCTTCTCAAGACTTGCGGGATGATGATGTGGTAGTAAAGTTGAATATTGGTCAAGCCCAGTGCCTGTCCACTTTCAAACTGATGTTTAGGGAGGGAAGTGATAGCCCCACGGACTAAGTCCCCCATTTCAGCTGTTCCCCAGAGGGTAAAAACGATAATAGCAGAAGTCTCACCTGAGATATTGATATTAAAGTTTCGAGCCAAGCCAAAGTAAACGATGAAAAGTAGAACAAGCTGGGGCATGATACGGATGAACTCCAGATACAATCGTGTTAAAAATCGTACGATTCTAGAATGGGAGGTCATGATGATTCCCATGACTGTTCCGAACATCATGGATAAGAGGACAGACAGGATGGATATGCCAATCGTAACGCCCAATCCCTGTAAGATTCTCAGGAGATTATTTCCCTGAAAGAGTACTTGGATTCCCGAATCCTGCATGGCGGAGCCTCCTTTCTATCCAGCTAAAGACCAGTGAGATAGGTAGCAACATGATAAGGTAAGCAACTACCAACATAGCAAGCGCAATGTCTGTCTCATAGTAGAGCCCAATCAAATCCTTGGCGACGTACATGAGATCGGCCAAAGCCACTGCTGAGAAAACAGAGGTTTCCTTGATGAGGAAAATGACATTGGCACTAAAAGACGGTAGGGCCACCGCTGTTGCTTGCGGAAGAACCACATAGCGAAAGACCTGTACAGGTGTCAGACCGATAGCCAATCCAATCTCCTGCTGGGTTTGACTGACGGCTTCCAGCCCACTTCGGAAAGATTCTGCCATATAGGAGCCTCCTAAAAAGACCAGTCCTAAAGTGGCACAGACTTCTGAAGATAGGACAATCCCGATTCGGGGAAGTCCGAAGTAGAGAAAGAAGAGTTGAATCAAAAGGGGCGTATTGCGTGACAATTCAATATAGGCTGTCGCTACTTGCGCCAAAACAGGGATGCGGTAATGCCGGATGATACTAACGATTAAGCCGAGCAGAAAGGATCCCAGAATACCCCAAACTGCAATATGCAAGGTTAGAAAGAATGCCTTTTGATATAGTGGTAGATATTGTTCAACAATGGACCAATCCAAAAATAGAACCTCCTATCTAGAAATAATACAGTTATTGTAGCACTTAAAATCTTCTTTGGATAATATCTATTTTTTATTGCCGTTATAAGGATTTTTTATCATAAACATAAAATTTCTGAAATTTCCAAACAAAATATTTGAAAAGTTTTGAAAAAAGAGTTAAGATATTTTTGTAATATACAAAGTAAACGCTTACTTATTAAGGAGGACATTTTATGTCATACAAAACAAGCAATGCAGAAGGCCATGTAGATTTCATCAATACCTATGATTTGGAGCCAATGGCGCAACAAGTTATTCCTAAAGCAGCCTTTGGCTATATCGCTAGTGGGGCGGAAGATACCTTCACTTTACGTGAGAATATTCGCGCCTTTAACCACAAACTCATCGTTCCTCATACACTTTGCAATGTAGAAAATCCAAGTACAGAGATTGAATTTGCAGGTGAAAAATTGTCTTCACCAATCATTATGGCGCCTGTTGCAGCTCATAAATTGGCAAATGAACAGGGTGAAGTGGCTACTGCGCGTGGTGTGCATGAGTTTGGTTCTCTTTATACAACCAGCTCTTACTCTACTGTCGACCTTCCAGAAATTACGGAAGCCCTTCAAGGGACACCTCATTGGTTCCAATTTTACTTTAGTAAGGATGACGGTATCAACCGCCACATCATGGATCGTGTGAAGGCTGAAGGTTATAAGGCGATTGTCTTGACAGCAGATGCTACTGTAGGGGGTAATCGTGAGGTTGATAAGCGTAATGGTTTTGTCTTCCCAGTTGGCATGCCGATTGTTGAAGAATACCTACCAGAAGGTGCTGGTAAATCAATGGACTTTGTTTACAAATCAGCTAAACAACGCTTATCTCCACGTGATGTAGAATTTATCGCTGAATACTCAGGACTTCCTGTTTATGTTAAGGGACCACAATGCCGTGAGGATGTTGAACGTTCGCTTGCTGCGGGAGCTTCTGGTATCTGGGTAACCAACCACGGTGGTCGTCAAATCGACGGTGGACCAGCTGCCTTCGACTCACTTCAAGAAGTAGCAGAAGCAGTTGACAAACGTGTGCCGATTGTCTTTGACTCTGGTGTTCGCCGTGGTCAACACGTCTTTAAAGCCTTGGCTTCAGGAGCAGACTTAGTAGCTATTGGTCGCCCGGTTATCTATGGCTTGGCTCTCGGTGGTAGTATCGGTGTACGTCAAGTCTTTGAACACTTGAATGCGGAATTGAAGACAGTCATGCAGTTGTCTGGAACTCAGACTATTGAAGATGTCAAACACTTCAAGCTTCGTCACAACCCATACAACCCAACTTTCCCAGTTGACCCTCGTGACTTAAAATTGTATTGATAAAACAGCTTGCCTCCACTTGATGTGGAGGTTTTTCTTCGTGTATTGGAAGAATAAATCGCTATCAAAAACTATATAAAGATATTTTTCGGTCAAATATCTTGCTAGGGCTTTCATTTTTTGCTATACTGGTGTAGTAATTAAATAATAGAGACATTTGGGGTGCTTTATGCTGAGATGATACCCATTGAACCTGATACAGTTAATACTGGCGAAGGGAAATGTGAACAGTTTTTTTCGTATGGCGAAATGAACAATCTAATCTTGTAAGCTAAACTCTAATTCTTGATTGTAATTGGAGTTTTTTTGTTTATATAAGCTGGATGAAGGTGATACAAAGCATTTAGGTAGCTCTCACCTTATATGCCCCACTTTTCTTTAAAAAGGTCAAGTAAAACTAGGATTTTCTTGATGTTTTGTTGATTATGAACGAGTAAAGAGAGGAAAAATAAATATGGAAACACAGGTTTATGCATTTCAGCCAGGTTTGACTGTTGGAGAATTATTAAAAAGTAGTCAGAAGGATTGGCAGGCTGCTGTCAATCATCGTTTTGTCAAGGAACTTTTTGCGGGGACAATTGAGAATAAGGTTTTAAAAGACTACCTAATTCAAGATTATCACTTCTTTGATGCCTTCTTATCCATGCTGGGTGCCTGCGTAGCTCACGCAGACCAGCTTGAATCCAAACTTCGTTTTGCCAAGCAACTAGGCTTTCTTGAAGCAGATGAAGATGGTTATTTCCAAAAGGCTTTCAAAGAGTTAAAAGTATCTGAGAATGATTATCTGGAAGTGACCTTGCACCCTGTAACAAAAGCCTTTCAGGATCTTATGTATTCGGCAGTGGCTTCATCAGACTATGCCCATCTTTTGGTCATGCTGGTCATTGCAGAAGGTCTCTATTTAGACTGGGGTTCTAAAGATTTGGCTCTACCTGAAGCCTATATTCATTCGGAATGGATCAATCTCCACAAAGGTCCTTTCTTTGCAGAGTGGGTTCAATTTCTGGTTGACGAACTCAATCGTGTCGGGAAAGGTCGAGAAGATTTGACAGAACTTCAGCAACGCTGGAATCAAGCGGTCGCTTTAGAATTAGCCTTTTTTGATATTGGTTACGAATTATAGGACAAATTCAATCCTTTTATGTAGATTAAAATAAGTAACAAATAAAATATATAAATATATTTTCCAGTCACATATCTTGCTAGGGCTTTCAATTTCTGTTATACTGGTATAGTAATTAAATAATAAAGACATTTGGGGTGCTTTAGGCTGAGATGATACCCATTGAACCTGATACAGTTAAGACTGGCGAAGGGAAATGTGAAATGTTTTTTTCGTATGTCGAAAAGAACGGTCTAATCTTGTAAGCTAAACTCTAATTCTTGATTGTAATTGGAGTTTTTTTGTTTATTAAAAGAGGATAGGCTGGACGTTAAGCCTTTCGGTAGCTCACCTTGTATGCCCCACTTGTCTTTGAAAAAGGAGTTTTTTATGTTGAAAAAATGGCAATTAAAAGATGTTATCTTACTTGCTTTCTTGTCTATCTTTTTTGGTGGCGTTTTTGTGGGTTCAGGTTATCTGTTTGATATCCTCACCCTGATTTTAGCACCTCTTGGTTTACAGGCCTTTGCCAATGAAATCCTCTTTGGACTCTGGTGTATGGCTGCGCCCATTGCTGCCATCTTTGTTCCGAGAGTCGGAAGTGCAACGATTGGAGAAGTGCTAGCTGCGCTTGCTGAAGTCCTTTATGGTAGCCAATTCGGTCTAGGTGCCCTTTTGTCTGGCTTGGTTCAAGGTTTGGGAAGTGAATTTGGTTTTCTCGTAACCAAGAATCGCTATGAAAGTTGGCTCTCTCTAACTGCTAATAGTATTGGGATTACACTTGTTAGCTTTGTCTATGAATACATTAAGTTAGGTTACTATGCCTTCTCCCTTCCTTTTGTTCTTTCCTTACTAGTGGTGCGTTTTATTTCCGTCCTTTTCTTCTGTACTATCTTGGTTCGTGCCATTGTCAAACTTTATCATCAGTTTGCAGCTGGGGGCAAGGCATAGATGGGGCTGGAACTACGAGCGATTCAGTCCCCAATCTTCTCTGAGCCGCTTGATTTTACTTTTCATGCGCAAGCCTTTACCTTGTTAGTTGGGAGCAGTGGTTCTGGAAAATCGAGTCTCTTTCAATTGATTGCCCAAGTCAGTTCTCTTCCCTATAGCGGTCAAGTCCTGATAAATGGGAGCGAGGTCAGTCAGCTTTCTATCATCGAACGTGTCCAGACGGTTGGTATCCTTTTTCAAAATCCCAATCATCAATTTACCATGGAGAACTTGTTTGAGGAGTTGATTTTTACTTTGGAGAATATCGGCCATCCCGTTCAGGAAATTGATTCAAAAATAGCAGAGGTGGTTCGACAATGTCGCTGTGAGAAGATCTTGCACCGTCCAATTCATCACTTATCAGGTGGAGAAAAGCAAAAGGCTGCTTTGGCTGTTCTCTTTGCTATGAATCCTAGGGTCTATCTCTTGGATGAGCCCTTCGCTTCCATTGACCGCAAGAGCAGGATAGAGATATTGGAGATTCTAAAAGAGTTGGTCTCTGATGGGAAGACAGTTATTTTGTGCGACCATGATTTAACGGACTATGAAGCCTATATCGACCATATGGTGGAGCTAAGAGACGGACAACTAAGGGAAATAAATCAACTCCCTACCTCTGAGATGACACAGGTTGCTTCAAAGGAAGTTGCTTCTAGCCCAGAACTATTCCATATGGATGGAACGACTTGTGAGCTGGATAAGCGTCCCCTCTTTTCGATTGCTGATTTTACATTTTACCAAGGAATTTGCTGTATTTTGGGTGATAATGGTGTCGGGAAATCAACCCTCTTTCGGTCTATTCTTCAATTTCAAAAGTATAAGGGGCGCATTACCTGGAAGGGGACAGTCCTGAAAAAGAAAAAGAGTTTGTATCGTGACCTGACGGGTGTTGTTCAGGAAGCTGAAAAGCAGTTTATTAGAGCCAGTCTGCGAGAAGAGCTTCAATTAGATGGACCTGATTCTGAAAGAAATCAGCGGATACTCCAAGCTTTACGATATTTTGATTTGGAGCAGGCACTCGATAAGAGTCCCTATCAATTAAGTGGTGGTCAGCAAAAGATTCTACAGCTCTTGACCATCTTGACTAGCAAGGCTTCTGTGATCTTGCTAGATGAACCTTTTGCTGGTTTGGATGATAGAGCTTGCTATTATTTTTGTCAGTGGATTGTGGAGGACAGAAATCAAGGAAGAAGTTTTCTAATCATTAGCCATCGTTTGAATCCCTTGATCTCTGTGGTTGATTATTGGATTGAGATGACTAGTCAGGGTCTCAGTCATGTGAAAGAAGTAACCATTACCAAACCTCTCCCATCTCTGAACAATGATACTCAAGGGGAGGTGAGATAGTATGGTCAAAGTAGCAACCCAGACACCGATTATCAGTCTCTTCTTGCTGATTTTATCCTTGGAAACATCTTTCATTCCTTCGATTGCTCTGAATCTTTCGGTAGTCGCATTTTGTATTCTCTTTATGCTCTATTACCGTCGATTTAAGATATTGGCTTGGATGATTCTGCTCGCCATTTTGCCATCCTTTGCCAACTACTGGGCAGTTCAGTTACATGGAGATGCTTCGCAGGCAGTCATGCTTGGAACGAGGGCTTTTGTGACCGTTTGTATTGGTCTTGTCTTTGTTTCCTCTATTTCCCTAAAAGAGCTTCTCTTGTACTTGGCTCAAAAGGGGTTATCACGCTCTTGGGCCTATGCCTTGATTGTGGTATTCAATTCCTTCCCCCTTATTCAGCAAGAAATCAAGTCCCTCAAGGAAGCTTGCCTATTACGCGGTCAAGAACTACATTTTTGGTCGCCCTTGATTTATAGCAAGGTTCTGATGACAGTCTTTAGATGGCGCCATCTTTACCTGAGAGCCCTATCGGCACATGGATATGACGAACATGCACAGGTGGAGAATCGCTATCGGACTTTTTATATTCCTCAAAGGACAATATTCATCTACCTGCTGTTCTTTTTATTGCTTCAAACCAGTCTATTTTTATAAAGGAGTTATTATGGAATTTACAGATATTGCGATGGAATTATCCAAGGAAGCTTGGCAGGCTTCCTTTCATCATCCCTTTGTTTTACAGTTGCAAGAGGGAAATTTAGACCTGTCCATCTTTCGCTATTACTTGATTCAGGATGCCTACTATTTGAAGGCCTTCTCAGAAGCCTATCACCTCTTGGCTGATAAGACTTCAAACCAAGAGATGAAAAGACTCTTGAAACAGAATGCTCAGAGTTTAGTGGAGGGTGAATTATTTATACGCCAACAATTTTTCAAGGAATTGGAAATCAGCGATCAGGAAATGGAGCAACATCCAATCGCTCCCACCTGCTATCATTATATCTCGCACATTTATCGGCAATTTGCAGAGCCAAACTTGGGTATTGCTTTTGCGAGCTTGCTGCCTTGTCCTTGGCTATATCATGATATAGGCAAATCACTTAATCTTAAACCATCACCAAATCCTCTCTACCAACAATGGATTGAAACGTATATTACAGATGAGTTAGAGCAGCAGATCAGAGAGGAAGAGGCTCTGATCAATCAACTCTATCGAGAAAGTGATGAGACAGACAGAAACAAAATGCTAGATGCCTTCCACATCAGTGTTCACATGGAAGCCAAGTTTTGGCAAATGGCCTACCAACACCAGACATGGAAGAGCGATTTACAGTCTTTAGAAACAGGAGAAGAATAGAAATATGAGAAAGCACCAATTACAAGTTCACAAATTAACCATTTTATCCATGATGATTGCCCTTGATGTAGTCCTTACGCCTATCTTTCGGATTGAGGGAATGGCACCGATGTCCAGTGTAGTCAATATTCTAGCAGGAATCATGATGGGACCTGTTTATGCTTTGGTTATGGCTACAGTGACAGCTTTTATCCGTATGACGACTCAAGGGATTCCGCCTTTAGCTCTTACAGGAGCGACTTTTGGAGCCCTTCTGGCAGGTCTCTTTTATAAGTACGGTCGAAAATTTTACTTTTCTGCCTTGGGAGAAATTTTGGGAACAGGTATTATTGGTTCTATTGTTTCCTATCCTGTCATGGTTCTCTTTACGGGATCTGCGGCCAAGCTCAGCTGGTTTATCTACACTCCTCGATTTTTCGGAGCAACCTTGATTGGTACAGCGATTTCCTTTATTGCCTTTCGATTTTTAATCAAGCAGGAATTCTTTAAAAAAGTGCAGGGATATTTCTTTGATGAAAGGATAGACTGATGCAGGCATTTATAAATCCTTTTCCTCTGGGAACAACTTCCCTCATTCACTGCATTACCAATGAGATTTCTTGTGAGATGCTGGCAAATGGGATTTTGGCTCTGGGATGTAAACCAGTTATGGCAGATGATTCCCGTGAGGTTCTTGATTTTACTAAGCAAAGCCAGGCACTCTTCATCAATTTGGGGCATTTGTCAGCTGAGAAGGAAAAAGCAATCCGTATAGCAGCTTCTTATGCAGTTCAAGTTTCTCTTCCAATGGTAGTAGATGCGGTTGGCGTAACAGCTTCATCCATTCGTAAGAGCTTAGTTAAAGACCTTTTAGACTATAGACCTACGGTCCTTAAAGGAAACATGTCGGAAATTCGAAGTCTTGTTGGCTTAAAGCACCACGGCGTTGGGGTCGATGCGAGTGCTAAAGATCAAGAAACTGAGGATTTACTTCAAGTCTTGAAAGACTGTTGTCAGACCTATCCAGGTATGTCATTCTTAGTCACTGGCCCCAAGGACCTCATCGTTTCAAAGAATCAGGTTGCTGTATTGGGAAATGGCTGTATAGAATTAGACTGGATAACAGGGACAGGAGACTTGGTTGGAGCTTTAACAGCTGTTTTTCTCAGCCAAGGAAAGACTGGCTTTGAAGCTTCTTGCTTAGCGGTCTCTTATCTTAATATCTCCGCTGAGAGAATCGTTGTTCAAGGAATGGGATTGGAAGATTTTCGATACCAAGTTCTCAATCAACTCTCTCTCCTAAAAAGAGATGAAAACTGGCTAGATGCTATCAAAGGAGATGTTTATGAATAGAGAGGCGCTTAGACTGTATCTAGTAACCAATCGCTACCAAGATTCCTTGGAAAGTTTTCTTGAAAAGATTGAGACGGCTTGCCGTTCAGGGGTTACCATAGTCCAATTGCGAGAAAAAAATATTACAACCAATCAATATTATCAACTGGCAAAACAAGTCAAGGAAATAACAGATGCCTATCAGGTACCCTTGATAATCGATGATCGTTTGGATGTTTGTCTTGCGGTTGATGCTGCTGGTCTGCATATCGGAGACGATGAACTACCAGTTTCGGTTGCCCGACAAGTCTTGGGCCCTGAAAAAATCCTCGGTGTCACAGCTAAAACAGTAAAAAGAGCCCTAGAGGCAGAAGAAGGGGGAGCAGATTACTTGGGGACAGGAGCCATTTTCCCGACTACGACCAAGGAAAATGCACCTATCACCCTGATTTCAACCTTGAAAACAATTTGCCAAAGGGTCGCTATTCCAGTAGTTGCCATTGGCGGCTTGACATCAGAGAATATTGACCAACTTATCGGCACGGGTATAGCTGGTGTAGCTGTAGTGCGTGATTTGATGCAGGCAGAAGATATAGAGGCAAAAACACAAGCTTTTTTAACAAAGTTGGATGACATTATTTTCTAATTAATACTCAATGAAAATCAAAGAGCAAACTAGGAAGCTAGTTGCAGGTTGCTCAAAGCACAGCTTTGAAGTTGCAGATAAAGCTGACATGGTTTGAAGAGATTTTCGAAGACTATAAAAACTCTCTAATTCCCTTAAAGTGGGAACTAGAGAGTTTTTTTAATCTTTAAAGCTTGTATGGTTGACTGGGCCAGAACCATGACCGAGTTGAGGGGCGTCTTGGATGGCTTTCGTGATAAAGGCCTTGGCCTTATCAACTGCCTGATAAAGGCTTTTTCCCTTGGCTAGTTCAGCAGTAATCACTGCAGCAAAGGTACATCCAGTACCATGTGTATGACAGGTTTGAATTCGTGGACTTTCCCAGACAAATTGGTCATCCTTGGTAAAGAGGAAATCCTTGGCACCGCCTTCGAGATGCCCACCTTTGATTACCACAGACTGAGGACCAAATTCTTTTAAAATCAGGCGACCAGCACGCTGCATGTCTTCGGGGTCATGGATTGAAAAACCAACAATCTCTTCTGCCTCAGGAAGATTTGGCGTAATAATAGTTGCTAGAGGTAGTAAGTTTGTTTTGAGATAGTCTCTAGCACTTGAGTCGATCAAGGCATCTCCACTTGTAGCAACCATAACAGGATCAAGGACATAGGGACAATCCAGTTTTTTAAGATAGGGCTGGATGATTTCCATGATGTCAGTAGTTGCCAACATCCCAGTTTTAACAGCCTGAGGCTTGATATCCGAAAAGACACTCTCCAATTGGGCTTTTAACATTTGAGGAGAAACGTGCTCGATTAATTGAACACCTCTGGTATTTTGAGCGACAAGACTGGTCACAACGGCCATTCCATAGACATCTCTAGCTTGGAACGACTTTAAATCAGCCATAATGCCAGCACCACCACTAGGGTCAGTCCCTGCAATGGTCAAAGCAACGGGTAAATAAGTCATCTAAAACCTCCCAACCAACTGAAGTTTGTATTCTTAAGAACAAGCTGGTCTGTTTTAGAAAGGTAATAGAAGACTGCTAGTCTCCATTACCATTTCCACTTCCATCAGCTAGCATTACCTAGATTGAGTCAAAGGGTCTAACAGTCGTTAATCTCAGCTTTACGCACCCCTAGTGGTTGTTTTCTTTTTTCTTTAGTATAGCATATTTTTATAGTTTATATAGTAAAAATTGACTGCAAATCTCTCGTTACATAATTAGAATTCTATTTTTCGAAAAAATAATAAAAATTATAGTTGACAAATGTAGATTTTAAAGGTATACTGATAATTGTAATCGACAAATGTAGATTTAGGAGGTGTGATGATGCAGATTTCAGATGCAGAATGGCAGGTCATGAAGATTATTTGGATGCAAGGAGAGCAGACCAGTACGGATTTGATCAGGGTTCTGGCGGAGCGGTTCGACTGGTCAAAGTCAACCATTCAAACTCTTTTGGCTCGTTTGGTTGAGAAAGAGTGTCTGACAAGGAAAAAAGAAGGCAAGTTCTTTGTCTATTCAGCCCTTTTATCTTTGGACCAAAGTCGGGATTTACTTGTCCAAGATATCAAGGACAAGGTTTGTTCTCGTAGGATTAAGAACTTGTTGGCTGATTTGATTACTGAATGTGATTTTACTCAGGCTGACTTGGAAGACTTGGAAGCTGTGATTTCTGAGAAGAAATCAAGCGCTGTAACAAAAGTAAAATGTAATTGTATGTAAAGGAGACGTCATGTTAAATAGTATTGTAACCATTATTTGTATTGCCCTTATCGCCTTTATCTTGTTCTGGTTTTTCAAAAAGCCTGAAAAATCTGGACAAAAGGCCCAGCAAAAAAAGGGATACCAAGAGATTCGAGTGGAAGTCATGGGGGGATATACGCCTGAGTTGATTATCCTTAAGAAATCAGTGCCAGCTCGCATTGTCTTTGACCGCAAGGATCCTTCACCATGTCTGGATCAAATTGTTTTTCCAGATTTTGGTGTACATGCGGACCTGCCTATGGGGGAAGAGTATATAGTGGAAATCACGCCTGAGCAGGCTGGAGAGTATGGTTTCTCTTGTGGCATGAATATGATGCACGGCAAGATGATTGTAGAATAGGAGAATGATATGACTGAAATTGTAAAAGCAAATCTTGAAAATGGTGTTCAAAAAATCCGTATCACGGCAGACAAAGGCTACCATCCAGCCCATATCCAGCTTCAAAAAGGGATTCCAGCTGAGATTACCTTTCATCGAGCAACTCCTTCAAACTGTTACAAGGAAATTCTGTTTGAAGAAGAAGGCATCTTGGAACCAATCGGCGTAGATGAGGAGAAAGTCATTCGTTTTACACCTCAAGAATTAGGTCAACATGAATTTTCTTGTGGCATGAAGATGCAAAAAGGAAGCTATACAGTCGTTGAGAAGACTCGAAAATCTCTATCACTTTTACAGCGTTTTTGGATTACCAGTATCTTTACTGTGCCTCTTGTGATTCTCATGATTGGGATGTCGACAGGAGGAATTAGTCACCAAGTCATGCGTTGGGGAACCTTTTTAGCCACAACACCGATTATGCTAGTAGCAGGTGGTCCTTATATCCAAAGTGCTTGGGCTAGTTTTAAAAAGCACAATGCCAACATGGATACCTTGGTTGCTCTGGGAACCCTAGTGGCCTATTTCTATAGCTTAGTTGCCCTCTTCGCTGGTCTCCCCGTTTACTTTGAAAGTGCTGCATTTATCTTCTTCTTCGTTCTTATGGGAGCCGTTTTTGAGGAGAAAATGCGGAAAAATACTTCCCAAGCTGTGGAGAAATTACTTGACTTGCAGGCTAAAACTGCAGAAGTCTTGCGTGAGGATAACTATGTTCAAGTCCCTTTGGAGCAAGTCAAGGTAGGTGACCTGATTCGAGTGCGTCCCGGTGAAAAGATTGCGGTTGATGGTGTCGTAGTAGAAGGTATCTCTAGTATTGATGAGTCTATGGTGACAGGTGAGAGTCTGCCTGTGGACAAGACAGTTGGAGATACCGTCATTGGTTCAACCATCAATAATAGTGGAACACTTGTTTTTAGAGCAGAAAAAGTTGGTTCAGAGACTGTTTTGGCTCAGATTGTGGATTTTGTGAAGAAAGCTCAGACAAGTCGTGCGCCGATTCAGGACTTGACGGATAAGATTTCAGGGATTTTTGTCCCAGCAGTTGTCATTTTAGGGATTGTGACCTTTTGGGTTTGGTTCGTCTTGCTCAGGGATAGTGTAGTCGTGCTTGGAGCTAGCTTTGTGTCTTCGCTTCTCTATGGAGTAGCAGTTCTGATTATTGCCTGCCCTTGTGCCTTGGGACTTGCAACACCAACAGCCCTTATGGTGGGGACAGGACGCAGTGCCAAGATGGGAGTTCTCCTCAAAAATGGAACGGTTCTACAGGAAATCCAGAAAGTCCAAACTATTGTTTTTGATAAGACAGGAACTTTGACGGAAGGGAAACCTGTGGTAACAGATGTCATCGGCAACGAAGCAGAAGTGCTTGGATTGGCAGCTTCCTTGGAAGAAGCTTCTCAACACCCACTGGCTGAGGCTATCGTTAAGCGAGCGACTGAAACTGGACTTGAGTTTCAAACTGTTGAAAATTTCCAAGCCTTGCACGGAAAAGGTGTCTCAGGGCAAATCAATGGAAAACAAGTTCTGCTTGGAAATGCTAAAATGCTGGATGGCATGAACATTTCTAGCACTTATCAAGATAAACTAGAAGAACTGGAAAAAGAAGCTAAGACAGTTGTGTTCTTGGCTGTTGACAATGAAATCAAAGGCTTGCTTGCTTTGCAAGATATTCCTAAGGAAAATGCTAAGCTTGCCATCAGTCAGTTGAAAAAACGAGGTCTTAAAACAGTCATGCTGACAGGAGACAATGCAGGTGTGGCGCGTGCTATTGCAGATCAAATCGGAATCGAAGAGGTCATTGCAGGTGTCTTGCCAGAAGAAAAAGCCAACGAAATCCATAAACTACAAGCGGCTGGCAAAGTAGCCTTTGTTGGGGACGGTATCAATGATGCTCCTGCCCTCAGTGTAGCTGATGTGGGGATTGCCATGGGAGCTGGAACAGATATCGCCATCGAGTCAGCAGATTTGGTGTTGACAACCAATAATCTCCTAGGCGTGGTGCGAGCCTTTGATATGAGTAAGAAAACCTTTAATCGTATTCTGCTCAATCTTTTCTGGGCCTTTATCTACAATGTCGTAGGAATTCCGATTGCAGCAGGAGTCTTTTCTGGTGTTGGACTGGCGCTCAATCCAGAATTGGCAGGTCTAGCCATGGCCTTTAGTTCTGTATCCGTTCTGACCAGTTCCCTTCTGCTAAACTTTAGTAAAATAGATTAAAAGCGAGCTTGCTCGCTTTTTATACTCTTCGAAAATCTCTTCAAACCACGTCAACGTCGCCTTGCCGTAGATATATGTAACTGACTCCGTCAGTTCTATCCACAACCTCAAAGCTGTGCTTTGAGCAACCTGCGGCTAGCTTTCTAATTTGTTCTTTGATTTTCATTGAGTATTATAAAACAGAAACTAAAAACGTTTTCAAACTGTACTGTAATAGAGAATAGAAGCTTCTGAGCAGATTCTTAGTAAAGTCGAACTAAATGTGGTAAATTAGTAATGTAAAAATTTACTGAAACGTTTTCAAAAACTATATGAAACCTTTTTTAGTAGATTTAAAAATATTTGAAGGAGAGTTATCACTATGACTCAAGGGAAAATTACTGCATCTGCAGCAATGCTTAACGTATTGAAAACATGGGGCGTAGATACAATCTACGGTATCCCATCAGGAACACTCAGCTCATTGATGGACGCTTTGGCTGAAGAAAAAGATATCCGCTTCTTGCAAGTTCGCCACGAAGAAACAGGTGCTCTTGCAGCGGTTATGCAAGCTAAATTCGGTGGCTCAATCGGGGTTGCAGTTGGTTCAGGTGGTCCAGGTGCGACTCACTTGATTAACGGTGTTTACGATGCAGCTATGGATAACACTCCATTCCTAGCGATCCTTGGATCACGTCCAGTTAACGAATTGAACATGGATGCTTTCCAAGAATTGAACCAAAACCCAATGTACAACGGCATCGCTGTATACAACAAACGTGTAGCTTACGCTGAGCAATTGCCAAAAGTAATCGACGAAGCTTGCCGTGCTGCAGTTTCTAAAAAAGGTCCAGCTGTTGTTGAAATCCCAGTAAACTTTGGTTTCCAAGAAATCGACGAAAACTCATACTATGGATCAGGTTCATACGAACGCTCATTCATCGCTCCTGCTTTGAACGAAGTTGAAATCGACAAAGCTGTTGAAATCTTGAACAATGCTGAACGTCCAGTTATCTATGCTGGTTACGGTGGTGTTAAAGCTGGTGAAGTGATTACTGAATTGTCACGTAAAATCAAAGCACCAATCATCACAACTGGTAAAAACTTTGAAGCCTTCGAATGGAACTATGAAGGTTTGACAGGTTCTGCTTACCGTGTTGGTTGGAAACCAGCTAACGAAGTGGTCTTTGAAGCAGACACAGTTCTTTTCCTTGGTTCAAACTTCCCATTTGCTGAAGTTTACGAAGCATTCAAGAACACTGAAAAATTCATCCAAGTTGATATTGACCCTTACAAACTTGGTAAACGTCACGCCCTTGACGCTTCAATCCTTGGTGACGCAGGTCAAGCAGCTAAAGCTATCCTTGACAAAGTGAACCCAGTTGAATCTACTCCATGGTGGCGTGCAAACGTGAAGAATAACCAAAACTGGCGTGATTACATGAACAAAATCGAAGGTAAAACTGAGGGTGAATTGCAATTGTATCAAGTTTACAATGCAATCAACAAACATGCTGATCAAGACGCTATCTACTCAATCGACGTAGGTGACACTACTCAAACATCTACTCGTCACCTTCACATGACACCTAAGAACATGTGGCGTACATCTCCACTCTTTGCGACAATGGGTATTGCCCTTCCTGGTGGTATCGCTGCTAAGAAAGACAATCCAGATCGCCAAGTATGGAACATCATGGGTGACGGTGCATTCAACATGTGCTACCCAGACGTTATCACAAACGTTCAATACGACCTTCCAGTTATCAACGTTGTCTTCTCAAATGGTAAATATGCCTTCATCAAGGACAAATACGAAGACACAAACAAACACTTGTTTGGTTGTGACTTCCCTAATGCTGACTATGCGAAAATCGCTGAAGCTCAAGGAGCTGTTGGATTTACAGTTGACCGTATCGAAGACATCGATGCAGTTGTTGCAGAAGCTGTTAAATTGAGCAAAGAAGGTAAAACTGTTGTTATCGATGCTCGCATCACTCCACACCGTCCACTTCCAGTAGAAGTGCTTGAATTGGATCCAAAACTTCACTCAGAAGAAGCAATCAAAGCTTTCAAGGAAAAATACGAAGCAGAAGAACTCGTACCATTCCGCCTCTTCTTGGAAGAAGAAGGATTGCAATCACGCGCAATTAAATAATTCCTTCGTGGAACTTAAAAAGATCGGAGCAATCCGGTCTTTTTATGGAGGATAGTAAATGAATTTAAATCAATTAGATATTATCGTTTCCGATGTTCCCCAAGTCTGTGCTGACTTGGAGCGTATTTTGGATAAAAAGTCCGATTATGTTGATGACAGCTTTGCTCAGTTTACGATTGGCAGTCACTGTCTGATGTTGTCCCAAAATCATTTGATTCCTTTGGAAGATTTTCAGTCAGGAATCATTCTTCATATCGAGGTTGAGGATCTAAATCAGAATTACCAACGTTTAAAAGAGCTTGGTGTCGAGATTTTACACGGTATTTGTGAAACGGATTGGGGAACAGAGTCCTTATTAGTTAAAGGCCCTGCTGGTCTAGTGATTGATTTTTATCGTATGAAATAGGTCGCGTAGTCATTTGACGTTAACCTTAGCTATTTTTAAAACAGAATGTGAGAATATGAACTATTGAAAGATCGGAGCAATCCGGTCTTTTTATATAAAGAAATTGCATATATAAAGAAATTGCATATAAATAGTTGACAGCGTTTTCTTGAAGTCGTATAATAAAAATATAAAAGCAGAAAATAAGATTGATATGGAAAGGAGAAATATGATTAAACAGCTGTAGTAAGTGGATTTTATTATTTCACTGGAACTTGGGATTGAAATATCTCCATGAATAGATAGAGAGCAACCTTTTTAAATATTGTAGAAAGGAGTAGTCTATGTATAACATACTAAAACGAAGCCTTGCAACTTTTTCCTTTGTTTTAATTGCTTTTGTTAGCCTTTTCTTTATTAGCCAATATAAAAGTGAAATGTTGGGTGGATACAGTAAGATGATTTCTGTAGAGAAATCTACTACTACCATTAAGAAGGATTTAGAAGAGATTGCAAAAGATAAACGGAGTGTTTTAGCTCGGAGAATTGTTTCTGTAAAGGATAATGTTAGGGGAAAGACAGAAAATACCTATATACCAATTGGAGGTGAACTACCTGTAGATTTACCATTACAACAAGATCAAAACCTAATCCAAAATGCATCTGATGACACCTTATATTTGATTGTAAGAGGAAACTTAAGTGCACAGGAACTAGCACAAACTTTAAACCAAAAAGGACATCAAGCAATTGTTGAACAATCAAGTTCTGGTTTGACTTTGTTAAAGGTATTTTTGACTTATCCTCAATCGATTACTTTTACATTAGTTTTGATAATTGCTTTTGGGACTCTGACACTAGCTGACTACATAGCCAAACTGCGTTCTGTAAGTATAGAACGATTGTCAGGTAGAGGGAAATATCAAATTGCTTTAAGAAATATTAGCAAAGATAGTATTTTCTTAATATTGATAGCAAGTATAGTTTATTTAGCGACAGTTTTATTCTTATTCTCTACTAGAACTGTAAACATTTTGTCCTTAAGTCTAGTATTTTATCCTTTGCTTTCTTGGTTATTTCTTTTACTTTTTTTAAATTTCTTTTTATCAAATATTTTTTACCATATTTTACAAAAGCAAGCTCTTAATCTATCCATAAAAGGTAAGGCACCTTTGCATCTTGTGTTCATTTTGGTTATTTTGACGCAGTTACTATCTCTTTTAATCGTGATGTATAGCGTTTATGGTGTTGTTAACTTAAATCAACAATTGTCAACATTACAAGTAGGACGAGATGAATGGAGTAAGCATTCTAATTATTTTGCTACTAATGAATTATATACTGGGGAGTCAAATAAAGATAGAGAAGCAGAAGTAGCTTTTTATTCAGAACTTAGTCAAAAAACAAATCTCCTTTATATAGATACAAATCTAGATAAAATTGCTTTTCAAAAGAGTTCTTCAGCTAATTCTTATTATCCTACCCCAGATATGGTATCAAATGAAATTCGTGTGAATCGACGTTTTGTTGAAAAAAGTGGAATTCAGTTGAGTATGGAAGCTCAAGCATTCTTTGAACAGATGGGAGATTTTGATCGTCTCGTGTTAATACCAAAGAATCAAGAATCAAACTTTTCAGAATTACATAAGGCTTGGTTGCGATATGAACAAAAAGGCTTTGCTCCAGACGATGCTCCTGTAAAAAAGAAAGATCCTAATGAGAAAATTGAGATAGCCACTTATCAAGGCGGTGAAAATCTATTTGTTTACCCTATCTTCACTTCGGTTAATTACTTAGTGAATCAAAATGCTTTTGTTCATGAACCAATTATTACTGTGTTTGGTTCTGCTTATGAAAATAGAACAATTCGCCAATTCTCTTTGGCACATTATATTTTTGATAAACCCGAGGTAGTGAAAGAATTGATTTCTAAATATAAGTTAACAGCTAGTATTGGTAGTTTTTCAAATGGCATGTATTCATTTGAAAATAGAATTCAAAAAGTAGAGACAGATAGATTTATATTATTTTTTGCGATGATTATTAGTTTTGTAAGTTCCATTTTATTGATGGTATTACTGAACACTCTTTACCTCTATCAAGGGCGCAAAACTTATTTCATTGAGAGATTAGCAGGGAAGTCACTTTTTGAAATTCATCATGTTTATTTTTCAATTTTATCTAGTAGCTATATTTTTTGTACTTTATTGTCAGTAATATTAGGCTTCAATTTGTTTGTAATTTCTATTCCTTTGCTCTCATTGCTATTATTTACAGGAATTTTTCTTCTTCAACTGAGACAAGATAAAAAGGCTAATATTTTATATCTAAAAGGAGGTTAGTATGATTGAATTGAAAGATATTTGTAAACAATTTGATGATTATGTTATTTTTAAAGACTTTAATTATCAATTTCATGAAGGTCAGACCTATGCTTTGATAGGTGAGTCTGGAGCAGGCAAAACAACTCTTTTAAATATTATAGGTAAGTTAGAAACTGTCCAAAGCGGTTCAGTAGAAGTTGATGGTAAGGACTTAAAACAAATTAAGGAAAAAATCTATTTTAAGGATTATGTAAGCTACTTATTTCAAAATTATGGTTTAATTGAAAATAAGAGTATTAAAGATAATTTAGAACTTGCATTTATCGGTAGAAAAGAAAGCAAAAAAGAACAAGAAGTTCTTATGAAAGAAGCCTTGGAGCATGTTCATTTACAATTAGATTTAAAACGTAAGATTTTTACTCTTTCAGGTGGTGAAGCGCAGCGTGTCGCAATTGCTAAAATAATGTTAAAGGATTCCCCAATAATCTTAGCAGATGAACCAACAGCCTCTCTTGATAGTAGGAATAGTCTTGAAATTATTGACCTTATTCTTGGATTACGGAATGAAAAACGTACGATTATTATTGCAACTCATGATAGTAGTGTATATGAACGAATGGATCAGGTTGTAGAAATTAGAAAGGAAAAGATATGAAAACAAAATTTAGTTTGACAACAATTTTTTTCCAAGTAATGATTTTTGGTTCTTCTCTCTTTGTAATACTGACTCAATTTGGTTTACTACGTCAACCTACAAAGTTAATTATACAGATGATTTGCTTACTAAGTTTGTTATCTTTAGCTATAGCGATTTGGAATTATGTGCGTGAAGAAAAAGACTGAACAGATCGGAGAAATCCGGTCTTTTTAATATAAAGAAATTGCATATAAATAGTTGATAACGCTTTCCTGAAACCTTATAATAAAAATATAAGAGCAGAAAATAAGACTGATATGGAAAGGAGAAATATTTTTTAAACAGCTGTAGTAAGTGGATTTTCTTAATTCGTTAGGAGGAAAGAGATGCAAAAAAAGGATGTTTATCTAATCTGTGTGACCATGATTATCTGTTCAATTATTATAGGTTTGATTGTAGGAAATTTTATTTTGCACGGTCTTGAAGATATTGCTAACATAATTAACTACGGCTTGCTGATAATCAATCAAACTATCAATCAATCTATCCATTGATTGACAAGAGCTATTCATTTTTACATTTTATGGATCAAACAGATCGGAGCAATCCGGTCTTTTTCTTATCACAAGATTGTGATAGTTTACATTTTTATAATAAAAGTCTTAAAGTCTTGCTTATTTTTGTATTAAATTATAAAATAGAAAGTATAAAAGAATAAAAGAGGTTTTGAAAATGTCTGAAAAACAAATGAAAGTGTTGGGGTGGGTAGCGACTTTCATGTCTGTTATGATGTATGTGTCTTACTTCCCACAAATCATGAATAATCTTGCCGGTCAAAAAGGCAACTTCATTCAACCCCTAGTCGCAGCTATCAACTGTAGTCTCTGGGTTTACTATGGTCTTTTCAAAAAGGAAAGAGATATTCCACTTGCAGCTGCTAATGCACCAGGTATCGTTTTTGGTTTAGTAACGGCTATCACAGCTTTGATTTAAAAAGAAGACTGCTTTCAGTCTTTTTATTTTATGAAAATAGATGCTTCACTAAAGTAATTTTTGAATGAGAGTTGAGGAACAAGTCCAGTTACAGCTAGCTTTACGAGAGTCTTTTATGTTCGTCTCTATCAAAGAAAAAAGTATATCGTTACTATTTTTATAAAATCTTCTCCCTACTTTATAAGATGTTAAAAAGAGTTCAAATGGAACTCTTTTTTTGCTATAATGAGGGGAGAAAAATCAGACAGGAGATCGACATGTCAGAACCATTATTTTTACAATCAGTTATGCAAGAAAAAATTTGGGGTGGTACCAAGCTATGTGATGAGTTTGGCTACGACATCCCAAGTGAAAAAATAGGGGAATACTGGGCCATATCAGCTCATCCAAATGGCGTTTCAAAGGTGGCCAATGGTCGTTTTGAGGGAACAGATCTAGCTACTTTGTATGCAGAGCACCGTGAATTGTTTGGTAATCGTCCTGAGCCTGTATTTCCACTTTTGACCAAAATCCTCGATGCCAACGACTGGCTTAGCGTCCAAGTTCACCCAGACGATGCTTACGGACTCGAGCATGAGGGCGAACTCGGGAAAACAGAATGCTGGTACATCATCGCTGCGGATGAAGGTTCAGAGATTATCTACGGTCACAATGCCAAGTCAAAAGAAGAACTCCGCCAGCAAATCGAAGCGAAAGACTGGGATGGTCTGTTGACCAAAGTACCAGTTAAAGCTGGAGATTTCTTCTATGTGCCAAGTGGCACCATGCATGCTATCGGGGCGGGTATCTTAATCCTTGAAACCCAGCAGTCTAGCGATACCACCTATCGCGTCTATGACTTTGACCGCAAGGACGACAAGGGCAACTTGCGTGAGCTTCATCTTGAAAAATCCATTGATGTCTTGAACATTGGTGAGCCAGCAAATAGCCGTCCTGTGACTGTCAAAGCTGATGATTTACGCTCAACTTTACTTGTCTCTAATGATTTCTTCGCAGTCTACAAGTGGGAAATTACTGGAAAAGTTGACTTCGAAAAGACAGCTGACTACAGCTTATTCAGTGTCTTAGCTGGTCAAGGTCAACTGACTGTTGACGGAAAAAACTATCCAATTCAAAAAGGTAGCCACTTTATCCTACCAAGTGATGTTGAAGCTTGGACCCTAGAAGGACAAGATTTGGAAGTCATTGTTAGTCATCCATAAAAAAGAAAGGGACTGAGTTCACTACTCAAGTCCTTTTGATTACATAAATTGGGCGATGAAAACCACGATGATGATGATTGGAATAATAAAGCGAAGAAGGAAGAGCCAGACTTGGAACAGTCCCTGTTTCCATGCTCTTTCATCGAGATGAAGTTCCTCCATTGCAAGAGCCTTTTTAAAGATATAGCCTGTAAAAAGTGAAAGGCAGAGGGCTCCAAATGGCATGAGGAGATTGGAAACCAAGAAGTCCATAGCGTCAAAGAAGGTTTTACCAAAAATGTGAACATCCGCCATGACACCGTAAGATAGGGCTGAAGGAATTCCAAAGACAAAGGTCAAAATTCCTAAAATCACACTCCACTTAGCACGCTTGCTGTTGTCCTGATTGGTGATATTGCCCACATTGATTTCCAGCATAACGACAGAAGAAGTGACTGTCGCAAAGAGGAAGAGCAAGAGGAAGAGGATGTAGAAAATGGTTCCAAAAGGCATCTTGTCAAAGAGTTGAGGCAAGACGATAAAGAGGAGACTTGGTCCACCTTTAGATTGGATGTTGAAGGCTGACATAGCAGGGAAAATGGCTAGGCCTGCCATGATGGATACCGAGATATTCATGGCTACGATGGAGATTCCTGATTGGACCAGATTGGTTTTCTTGTCCAAGTAAGAAGCATAGGTCAACATAGCTGTAACCCCTAGTGAGAGGGCAAAGAAAGATTGTCCCAGAGCATAGAGGAGACCAGCACTTGTCAGCTTAGAGAAGTCTGGTTTTAGGAAGTAAAGAACCCCTTCCATGGCATTTGGCAAACTGAGAGAACGACCGATGATGACGACAAAGATGATAAAGAGCAGAGGCATCATGACTTTCGAAGCTCTTTCAATCCCTTTTTGAACCCCACGTGATACAATAAAGATATTCAACAGGATAAAGGCAGCTTGAGCTCCTAAGGCAATGGCTGGATTGGAAATAATATCGGTAAAGAGCTGAGCATAGTCACCCGTTCCGCTAAGTTGGAACAATTTTCCAAACTCAATGCCTAGATAGACTAAAATCCAGCCCCCAATAACACTGTAGAAAGATAAAAGGATAAAAAGGGCAAAGGCACCAATCCAACCGATAAAGTTGTACTTGCTATTCTTGCCCAGTTTTCCAAAGGTTTTGATAGCTGAGACACCAGCACTTCGGCCGAGAGCAAATTCAGCCAGCAATAGGGGGAAACCGATTAGAATAGTGGAAATGAGAAAGACCAGTAAAAAGCCTCCTCCACCGTTAGCAGCAGTCATATAGGGAAATTTCCAAACAGCTCCAAGTCCGATTGCTGAACCAGCAGATGCTAGGATAAAGCCCAGTTTAGAACCCCATTGCGATTTTTCAGACATAGTTAAACTCCTAAAGTTAGTGTTACAAAAGAAAAAGTTACTGTCCTTGGCAAATAGCCTCATCAGTACTCAAAATGAGCGTTTCTTTTGATTGATAGACTTGACTATCCTATCATGTTTTCTAAGGTCTGTCAAGAAAACCATTTTCATGTTATGATAAAGTAAAAAATTTCGTAAAAACACTTGACTCTGACCTAAGGGGAGGGGTTATACTATCAATGTAATACTCTTCGAAAATCTCTTCAAACCACGTCAGCGTCGCCTTGGATTATATATGTGACTGACTTCGTCAGTCTTATCTACAACCTCAAAGCAGTGCTTTGAGCAACCCGCGGATAGCTTTCTAGTTTGCTATTTGATTTTCATTGAGTATAAGGAGGAAATCATGTACCATATAAAAGAAGCTGCGCAGCTTTCAGGTGTCTCCGTCAAGACCCTGCACCACTACGACAAGATAGGACTCTTAGTTCCTTTAAAGTCAGAAAACGGTTATCGAATCTACAGTAAAGAAGATTTGGAACGCCTTCAGGTTATTCTTTATTACAAATATCTAGGTTTTTCTTTAGAAAAAATAGCAGAGCTATTAAAGGAAGAAAGAGAAGATTTGTTGCCTCATTTGACCAGGCAGTTGGACTATTTGACTCGAGAAAGGGAACATCTGGATACCTTGATTTCAACCTTGCAAAAAACCATTCAAGAACAAAAAGGAGAAAGAGAAATGAGCATTCAAGAGAAATTTGCTGGATTTAACTACCAAGACCATCAAAAATACCACCAAGAGGCGGTAGAGAAATATGGACAAGAAGTCATGGACCAAGCGCTGGAGCGCCAGAAAGGTCACGAAGACGAGGCTACGGCTGCCTTCAACCAAGTTTTTCGAGCCTTGTCACAAAATCTTCAAGCTGGTATACCTGTAACAGCAACAGAAAACCAAGAAGAAGCTGCTAAACTCTTGCAAGCCATCCGTACTTATGGATTTGACTGCTCTATTGAGGTATTCGGTCATATCGGTAAAGGCTACGTCTACAACCCAGAATTTAAGGAAAACATTGACAAATTTGGTACTGGAACAGCCCAGTACACATCAGATGTGATTGCCCACTATGTCCAAACTCAGACAAAATAAAATCGGAGGAGTGATCTTCCGATTTTTACTAAATTCAAGCACTACTTGCTTAATAATTTTTCTACTACATTTAGTTTTCGCATGGTCAAATCTACATTAAAAAGCTTTTCAAGATAGTTGGTATGGAGTTTCTTTTGTTTTGCAGTTCTAGGGAGATAGAGGTAAAGACAATGGTTACCGATACAAATTTCTTCTTCACCGTAATCAATTTTCAATTTTTCTAAAGGGAGACTTTGAATAGATTCTTGATAAAAAATCACGTGTATACGGTCATAAAGATAGTGTTCTCCAAACGGATTTTCTTGGACAATGTTTTCAAAATCATCCTTATTCTTAATGATTATTTTGAGATTGGCTCCAATCTTTTCCTTTATTAGAGTATGAACCTGTTCTCGTATTTCTTCGAGAGCTAAGTTACTTTCAAGAATAATATTTCCACTTTGAATATAGGTTCGAACTTGTTGAAAACCGGCTTCTGTTAAGATATCTACTAGATAAGACATTTTAGGGATAGCATTTTTTCCATTAGGAGTAACTCCCCTTAACAAGATAATATGTTCCAAAGGACTTCCTTTCTTTTGGGGCTGATTTAGCCATTAAATAATTCAGATTTAGATTGGGTTTGATCCCGCCACCCAGCCAGTACAGAGGGCAGAAGTGATGTTAAACCCACCCGTGTGGGCATTGATATCCAGTACCTCGCCAGCAAAGTGGAGTCCAGGTACCAGCTTACTTTCCAGAGTTTTAGGGTTGATTTCCTTAAGACTGACGCCACCTTTGGTGACAAAGGACTTGGCAAGGGACATTTTGCCAGTCACAGGGATTTTGAGAGCCTTGATAGACTGGACAAGTTTTTCACGTTCCTTTTCAGTCAACTGTTTGACTTTTTCAGGATAGCCTTGCACAAAAAATTCAGCCAAGCGTTCTGGTAACAAGGCTTTTAAGGCATTTTTTAGAGATTTTTCCCGATTTTCTTCTAGGAATGCAGCTAAGTCCATCTCAGAAAGTTGAGGCAAAACATCCAGTGAGAGAATCTCCCCACCCTTGACAAAGCTAGACATACGCAGAGCAGCAGGGCCTGACAAACCAAAGTGGGTAAAGAGCAAATCATGGGTGATGACATGCTTGCTATAACTTAGGGTCACATCGTCCAGCGAAATCCCCTGCAAGGCCTTGTGTGGAAAATCTGTCAACAAAGGACTTTCAGCGGCTTCAAGTTCGGTAATGGTATGTTTGAAATGGCGGGCAATCTCATGACCAAAACCAGTAGAACCAGTGGAAGGATAGGATTTTCCACCAGTTGTGACAATGAGTTTATCACAAGTGAAGACTTGGTTAGCTGACTTCAGGACAAATTGGTCATCTACCTTTTTAACCGAAACAATCTCGGTTTGAGTAGTAACTTGACCACCTAGCTCAGTGATTTTCTTTTCCAAGGCCTCAATAATGGTCCGAGACTTATCACTAGCAGGAAAGACGCGTCCGTGGTCTTCGACCTTGAGTTTGACCCCATTTTCCGTAAAAAAGTTAATGATATCATGATTATCAAATTGGGAGAAGACGCTGTAGAGAAAGCGTCCATTTCCAGGGATTCCAGCTAGTAAGTCGTCCAAGCTACCATTGTTGGTGACGTTGCAACGTCCCCCACCAGTCCCAGCTAATTTTTTTCCAAGTTTCCGATTTTTTTCGATGAGGAGAGTTTTCTGTCCATAAAAGCTACTAGAAATCGTAGCCATCATGCCAGCAGGACCTCCACCGATGACGATAGTATCAAAATGTTTCATAGCTCTATTGTACCACAAAAAAACAAGAGATGAAGTCACCTCTTGTCAAGAATGCAATTAATCAATTTCATATCCCATCAGTAAACCGCCATCTTCCGCATAAAAACTGCAGAGACCAGATGTTGGGAGAATTTTAATATCCGCCTGTGGGAAATTTTCACGGATTCGCTCTGAAAGCTGTTGGCAACATTTCTCGTTATTGCGTTGAGCCATGACAATACGACCGCCAGCATAACCTGCTTTCACTAACTCTTCATATGCTGCTTGAATCGATTTCTTTGCTCCTCTTGCTTTTTGTAGCAATTCAAGGGTTCCAGTTTCACTAGCTTCCCCGACCATACGGATATTTAGAAGGCCAACGACCGTACCGATAAGCTTGCTCAAACGGCCGTTCTTCACCAAGTTATCGACTTTGGCTAGAACAAAGAGCAACTTGGTTTTTTCTTGATAGGCAGTGATAGCTTCAACCACTTCTTCAAAAGATAAGCCCTGGTCAATCAAGTCATTCAATTTTTCTACGAGCAAGTCAACCTCACCACCAGCAGACAAACTATCAATTACATGAATCTTAGTGTCAGGATGGTCTTCCAGATAAATATTCTTGGCTAGTTGAGCACTATTGTGACTGCCAGAAAGAGTACCAGTGATGGTTACTAGGAAAATGTTTTTGGCTCCTTCAAATGCTCGCAAATAATCATCTGGGCTTGGACAAGCTGATTTTGAAGCTTCTGCGGTTGCATACATGGTTTCCATCATTTGGTCAATATCAAGACTGGCATCATCAACAAAGACCTGATCAGCTACTTGAATGGTTAAGGGAACACTTACAAAGGTCGTGTCAATAGCTGGTGTCTCCAGCTGACGATAATCACAACCAGAGTCAGCAATAATCTTCCAAGTCATAGAAATTCTCCATCTTTGTCAGTTATACATTGACAAAGGTTCTGTCTTTTTTTACAATTATATCATGAAAACCCTTGAAACAAAAGCCTCATCCGTCTGTTGTGACAAGTAGAAAGAAAATGTTATGTCTGAACGTATAATCTCTGAAAAGTCTCTTGAAAATCTCAGGAAATCAAACCAAGAATCCAATTTATTAACCAGAGAAGCCATTGAAACAGCCCTCTTACAACTCTTGGAAAAAAAGGACTTGACTAAGATTAGTATTTCTGAATTGGTCAAACGTGCAGGCGTTTCGCGTGCAGCCTTTTACCGCAATTATGATTCCAAAGAGGAGATTTTAGAAAGCGTCTTTAAACGAACTATCCACAATATTATGGAACAGTTGCATCATTATGATTTAAAGACAGACCTTTATCTGGTCTGGGTTCATCTTTTCCGGGAGGCCAGAAAGGAAGCCAGAGTGATTCAACTGGCCTTAGATTATCATCTGGAAAAAATCTTTGTCCAAGCCATGCAGGAATTTTTAGAAAAATACCATGGGAAATCAAAAGGTGTCAGCTCTTATCTTCATTCCTTCTGGAGCTCGGCCATCGTCTCTGTCCTTCTAAAATGGATCAAGGATGGCATGAAGGTACCTGCTGAAAAGATAGCGGATTTACGGTTACCATTTTTTAAAAAATAGAGAAAAAGGAGAAGAGATATGACTGAAAAAAGACTAGCATGGGATGAGTATTTTGCAGCCCAAGCCCTACTAATTGCCAATCGTTCCACTTGTAAACGTGCCAAAGTGGGTGCAATTCTGGTTAAGGATAATAAGGTGATTTCCACTGGTTATAATGGTTCGGTGTCAGGGACCGAGCATTGTATTGATCACGAATGTCTGGTCATCGAAGGCCACTGTGTTCGCACCCTTCACGCTGAGGTCAATGCCATTCTCCAAGGTGCAGAACGTGGTGTTCCTAGAGGTTTTACGGCCTATGTAACCCATTTTCCTTGTCTGAACTGTACAAAACAATTGCTTCAGGTCGGCTGTAAGCGCGTGGTTTATATTAACCAGTACCGAATGGACGACTACGCCCAATACCTTTATCAAGAAAAGGGAACAGAATTGACCCATCTACCACTTGAGACAGTACAGGCAGCTCTTAAAGAGGCTGATCTAATGTAAAAATTATCAAAAATAAATGGTTTAGAAAGATTTTTAAACCATTTTTTGGTATAATAAGAAGAATAAATTGAAAGAAGGAATTCCAAAAATGGGAAAAATTGAAGTTATTAATCACCCGCTGATTCAACACAAATTGTCAATCTTGCGTCGTACAGATACTTCTACAAAAGCTTTTCGTGAGCTAGTAGATGAGATTGCCATGTTGATGGGGTATGAAGTACTTCGTGATCTTCCACTAGAAGATGTGGAAATCGAAACACCAATTACAAAAACAGTTCAAAAACAATTGGCAGGTAAGAAATTGGCCATCGTTCCAATCTTGCGTGCAGGTATCGGGATGGTTGATGGTCTCTTGAGCTTGGTTCCAGCTGCTAAAGTTGGCCATATCGGTATGTACCGTGATGAAGAAACACTTCAACCAGTTGAGTACTTGGTGAAATTGCCTGAAGATATTGACCAACGTCAAATTTTTGTCGTAGACCCAATGTTGGCAACAGGTGGCTCAGCAATCTTGGCTGTTGATTCTCTTAAAAAACGTGGCGCATCAAATATCAAATTTGTCTGCCTTGTATCTGCTCCAGAAGGTGTAAAAGCCCTTCAAGAAGCTCATCCAGATGTAGAAATCTTTACAGCAGCCTTGGATGAACGCTTGAACGAACACGGTTATATCGTTCCAGGTCTTGGTGATGCTGGAGACCGCTTGTTCGGTACGAAATAAGATCGAAAAGAAGATTGACTTGGAAAAGGATTTCTAGTCGTGAAAGGAGGTTGAGTTTTTGTTTCTGTCTAATGAAAACAGAGCAAAAATTTGACCTTTTTTGACCTAGATATTATAATAGTCTTATCTTCAGTCATTTGACCAACAAAATTAAAATTCAAAAGGAGAAATGAATGATTCCTGTAGTTATTGAACAAACAAGCCGTGGAGAACGTTCATACGATATTTACTCACGTCTTCTCAAAGACCGCATCATTATGCTGACAGGTCCAGTTGAAGACAATATGGCTAACTCTGTTATTGCCCAATTACTTTTCTTAGATGCCCAAGATAGTACAAAAGATATTTACCTTTATGTCAATACACCTGGTGGTTCTGTTTCAGCTGGTTTGGCAATCGTTGATACTATGAACTTTATCAAGGCAGATGTCCAAACCATTGTTATGGGTATGGCCGCATCTATGGGGACTGTTATCGCATCAAGTGGAGCAAAAGGCAAACGTTTCATGCTTCCAAATGCTGAGTACATGATTCACCAACCAATGGGTGGTACAGGTGGTGGTACTCAACAAACCGATATGGCGATCGCTGCAGAACACTTGCTTAAAACTCGTAATACCTTGGAAAAAATCTTGGCTGAAAATTCAGGTCAGTCAATCGAAAAAGTCCATGCAGATGCAGAACGCGATAACTGGATGAGTGCCCAAGAAACACTTGAATATGGCTTTATTGATGAAATCATGGCCAACAATTCATTGAACTAATGATTAAAGAAGGCAAACTCGACTGGGTTTGCTTTTTTTGGTATAATAGGGAGAGATTTCTTAGAAAGAGGATTTATCATGTTTGAAAAAGTCAATCGATCTGGCTTGATTATCTATCTTTACTATAATCGTGATGCCAAAAAATTGCAGGATTATGGAGATATTACCTATCATTCCAAGAAACATCGTTACTTACAGCTTTATGTTCCAACTCAAGAAGTGGAGCAATTGGTCGGGCGCTTGGGCAAGGAAAAGTTTATAAAAAAAGTCAGAGTTTGTCATATCCAAGAGCTGGAAACACCCTTTGTGGGCAATCTTTATCGAGAAGAAAACGTTATCATCGAAAAAGTTCAAGAAAAGTGTTGACAATTTTCTGATAATTCGGTATATTCTTAACATGCTATTTATTTAAGAATAAGGAGACAAAAAAAATGAAGAAAAAATTTGCCCTATCGTTTGTGGCGCTTGCAAGTGTAGCACTTCTTGCAGCCTGTGGAGAAGTGAAGTCTGGAGCGTCAAACGCTGCTGGTAACTCAGTAGATGAAAAGACAATCAAAATCGGATTTAACTTCGAGGAAACTGGTGCCGTAGCAGCCTACGGAACATCTGAACAAAAAGGTGCCCAACTTGCCGTTGATCAAATCAATGCAGCAGGTGGTATCGATGGAAAACAAATCGAAGTAGTTGATAAAGATAACAAGTCTGAAACAGCTGAGGCGGCTTCAGTAACAACTAACCTTGTAACCCAATCTAAAGTATCAGCAATCGTAGGACCTGCGACATCTGGTGCAACTGCAGCTGCGGTGGCTAACGCTACAAAAGCAGGTGTTCCATTGATTTCGCCAAGTGCGACTCAAGATGGATTGACTAAAGGTCAAGATTACCTCTTTATTGGAACTTTCCAAGATAGCTTCCAAGGAAAAATTATCTCAAACTATGTTTCTGAAAAATTGCAAGCTAAGAAAGTTGTTCTTTACACTGACAATGCTAGCGACTATGCTAAAGGTATTGCCAAAGCCTTCCGTGAAGCTTACAAAGGTGAAATCGTTGCAGATGAAACTTTCGTAGCAGGTGACACAGACTTCCAAGCAGCCCTTACAAAAATGAAAGGGAAAGACTTTGATGCTATCATCGTCCCTGGTTACTACACTGAAGCTGGTAAAATTGTAAACCAAGCGCGTGGTATGGGAATTGACAAACCAATCGTTGGTGGTGATGGATTTAACGGTGAAGAGTTTGTACAACAAGCAACTGCTGAAAAAGCATCAAACATCTACTTTATCTCAGGCTTCTCAACTACTGTAGAAGTTTCAGCTAAAGCTAAAGCCTTCCTTGACGCATACCGTGCTAAGTACAATGAAGAACCTTCAACATTTGCAGCCTTGGCTTATGACTCAGTTCACCTTGTAGCAAACGCAGCAAAAGGTGCTAAGAACTCTGGTGAAATCAAGGATAACCTTGCTAAAACAAAAGATTTTGAAGGTGTAACTGGTCAAACAAGCTTTGATGCAGACCACAACACAGTCAAAACTGCTTACATGATGACCATGAACAATGGTAAGGTTGAAGCAGCAGAAGTTGTAAAACCATAATAGAAAAATGTTGAAATAGGGAATGAGCCTCTGACTCACTCCCTGTTTCGGTGTTTAAGAACCTATCAAAAAGTGAGGGAAAACCCTCAAAATTATAAATAGAAAGAGTGAATCTTATGCTCCAACAACTAGTAAATGGTTTGATTCTAGGTAGTGTTTATGCGCTGTTAGCCCTAGGATATACCATGGTTTACGGAATTATCAAGCTCATCAACTTCGCCCACGGTGATATTTATATGATGGGAGCCTTTATCGGTTATTTCTTGATTAATTCTTTCCAAATGAATTTCTTTGTAGCTCTTATTGTGGCTATGTTAGCGACAGCCATTCTTGGTGTCGTGATTGAGTTCCTTGCTTACCGACCTTTGCGTCACTCTACTCGTATTGCTGTTTTGATTACAGCTATTGGGGTTTCTTTCCTATTGGAGTATGGCATGGTCTATCTGGTTGGTGCCAATACTCGTGCCTTCCCTCAAGCGATTCAAACAGTTCGCTATGATTTGGGACCAGTTAGCTTAACAAACGTGCAGTTAATGATCTTGGCCATTTCCTTGATTTTGATGATTTTGTTACAAGTCATTGTTCAAAAGACAAAGATGGGGAAAGCCATGCGTGCAGTATCCGTAGATAGCGATGCGGCGCAATTGATGGGGATCAATGTAAACCGTACGATCAGCTTTACCTTCGCTTTGGGTTCAGCTCTTGCGGGTGCAGCTGGTGTTCTGATTGCCCTCTATTATAACTCTCTTGAGCCTTTGATGGGGGTTACTCCAGGTCTTAAGTCTTTCGTTGCCGCAGTACTTGGTGGTATCGGAATCATTCCTGGTGCGGCTCTTGGTGGTTTTGTGATTGGTCTATTGGAAACCTTTGCGACAGCCTTTGGAATGTCAGACTTCCGTGATGCCATTGTTTATGGAATTTTGTTGTTGATCTTGATTGTCCGCCCAGCTGGTATCCTTGGTAAAAATGTGAAAGAGAAGGTGTAAGCGATGAAAGAAAATTTAAAAGTTAATATTCTATGGTTACTCCTTTTGTTAGCTGG
Organism: Streptococcus sp. 5346; assembly: GCF_013277455.1. Taxonomy (GTDB): domain Bacteria; phylum Bacillota; class Bacilli; order Lactobacillales; family Streptococcaceae; genus Streptococcus. The sequence continues at coordinate 87,976 of NZ_VMMY01000001.1, read as the reverse complement.
CTATGGCTTGATTAGTGTACTGGTTTCAGTCGGAGTACTCAACCTATTCTATGTACAGATTTTACAACAAATTGGAATTAATATTATTCTGGCTGTTGGTCTCAACTTAATCGTTGGTTTTTCAGGACAATTTTCACTTGGTCATGCTGGTTTCATGGCGATTGGTGCCTATGCCGCTGCTATTATTGGATCTAAATCACCAACCTACGGTGCCTTCTTTGGAGCCATGCTGATAGGTGCTTTGCTTTCAGGGGCAGTTGCCTTGCTTGTCGGAATTCCAACCTTACGCTTGAAGGGGGACTATCTTGCGGTAGCGACTCTAGGTGTTTCTGAAATTATCCGTATCTTTATCATCAATGGTGGAAGCCTTACAAATGGTGCGGCAGGTATCTTGGGAATTCCTAACTTTACAACTTGGCAAATGGTTTACTTCTTTGTCGTGATTACAACCATTGCAACCTTGAACTTCTTGCGTAGTCCAATTGGACGTTCAACCCTATCCGTTCGTGAGGATGAAATCGCTGCTGAGTCAGTTGGGGTTAATACGACTAAAATTAAAATCATCGCCTTTGTCTTTGGTGCCATTACTGCAAGTATTGCAGGGTCACTTCAGGCAGGATTTATCGGGTCTGTTGTACCGAAAGATTACACATTCATTAACTCAATCAACGTATTGATTATTGTTGTATTTGGTGGACTTGGTTCCATTACAGGTGCCATCGTTTCAGCTATTGTTCTTGGAATTTTGAATATGCTTCTCCAAGATGTTGCTAGCGTACGTATGATCATCTACGCTTTGGCCTTGGTCTTGGTAATGATTTTCAGACCAGGTGGACTTCTTGGAACATGGGAATTGAGCCTATCACGTTTCTTTAAAAAATCTAAGAAGGAGGAACAAAACTAATGGCATTACTTGAAGTAAAACAGTTAACCAAACATTTTGGCGGTCTAACAGCTGTTGGAGATGTGACTCTTGAATTGAACGAAGGGGAACTGGTTGGACTAATCGGTCCAAATGGAGCTGGGAAAACCACTCTTTTCAACCTCTTGACGGGTGTTTATGAACCAAGTGAGGGAACAGTTACCCTCGATGGTCACCTTTTGAATGGAAAGGCACCTTATAAGATTGCTTCTTTGGGACTTGGACGTACTTTCCAAAATATCCGTCTTTTTAAAGACTTAACCGTTTTGGACAATGTTTTGATTGCTTTTGGCAACCATCACAAACAACATGTTTTTGCTAGTTTTTTGCGCTTACCAGCTTTTTACAAGAGTGAAAAAGAATTAAAGGCTAAAGCTTTGGAATTGCTGAAAATCTTTGATTTAGATGGTGATGCAGAAACGCTTGCTAAAAATCTTGCCTACGGACAACAACGTCGTTTGGAAATTGTTCGTGCCCTTGCTACGGAACCTAAAATTCTCTTTTTAGATGAACCAGCAGCAGGTATGAACCCGCAGGAAACAGCTGAATTGACTGAGTTAATTCGTCGTATCAAAGATGAATTTAAGATTACGATCATGCTGATTGAACACGATATGAATCTGGTCATGGAAGTAACAGAACGTATCTACGTACTTGAATACGGTCGTTTGATTGCACAAGGAACTCCAGACGAAATTAAGACCAATAAACGCGTTATCGAAGCTTATCTAGGAGGTGAAGCCTAATGTCTATGTTAAAAGTTGATAATCTTTCTGTGCATTACGGTATGATCCAAGCAGTCCGTGATGTAAGCTTTGAAGTGAATGAAGGAGAGGTAGTTTCACTTATCGGTGCCAATGGTGCAGGTAAGACAACCATTCTCCGTACCTTGTCTGGTTTGGTTAGACCGAGTTCAGGAAAAATTGAATTTTTAGGTCAAGAAATCCAAAAAATGCCGGCTCAGAAAATCGTAGCAGGTGGCCTTTCACAAGTACCAGAAGGACGCCACGTCTTCCCTGGCTTGACTGTTATGGAAAATCTTGAAATGGGAGCTTTCTTAAAGAAAAATCGTGAAGAAAATCAAGCTAACTTGAAGAAGGTTTTCTCACGCTTTCCTCGTCTTGAAGAACGGAAGAACCAAGATGCAGCAACTCTTTCAGGGGGGGAACAACAAATGCTTGCCATGGGACGCGCTCTTATGTCAACACCAAAACTTCTTCTTTTAGATGAACCATCAATGGGACTTGCCCCAATCTTTATCCAAGAGATTTTTGATATCATTCAAGATATCCAGAAGCAAGGGACAACTGTCCTCTTGATTGAACAAAATGCCAATAAGGCACTCGCTATCTCTGACCGAGGATATGTACTGGAAACAGGGAAAATCGTTCTATCAGGAACAGGAAAAGAACTCGCTTCATCAGAAGAAGTCAGAAAAGCGTATCTGGGTGGCTAAACTAGTCTGGGAGACTAGTTTAGGTTGCAAATGAAGATTACGAAGTAATCATCATTATAGTCCGGGGGACCTTTTTAGTCGGTGGATGAAGATTGCGAAGCAAACATCGCATAGTCTGGGAGACTAGTTTAGGTTGCGGATAGAGATTGCAAAGCAATCTTCATCTACATTGAAAAGTTAATTTCTAATAATTGAAAAAACCGAATGAAGCGTACCTATCCTTCATTCACAGAGCTCGATTTCAGAGCTCTTTTTGCTAGCTTATTCATACTTTTCTGAATTTTGAAAAAGAAATGTAAGCGTTTGATAGATTTACAAAAAGATTGTATAATAAGGATAAGAATAGAAAAGGAGAAGTCTCATGGCAGTTAAAGATTTTATGACCCGCAAGGTAGTTTATATTAGTCCAGATACAACAGTATCTCATGCAGCAGATTTGATGAGAGAGCAAGGGTTGCACCGCTTGCCTGTTATCGAAAATGATCAATTGGTTGGTTTGGTAACTGAGGGAACCATTGCCCAAGCTAGTCCATCAAAAGCAACCAGTCTGTCTATCTATGAGATGAATTATCTTCTAAATAAGACAAAAGTAAAAGATGTCATGATTCGCGATGTTGTCACTGTTTCAGGCTATGCGAGTCTAGAGGATGCAACTTATCTGATGTTGAAAAACAAGATTGGTATTCTTCCTGTAGTAGATAACCATCAAGTCTATGGGGTTATTACGGACCGTGACGTTTTCCAAGCCTTTCTTGAAATTGCTGGCTATGGAGAAGAAGGTATTCGTGTGCGTTTTGTTACAGAAGATGAAGTCGGTGTCCTCGGAAAGATTGTTTCTTTGATTGTAGAAGAAAATTTGAATATCTCGCATACAGTCAATATTCCGCGTAAAGATGGTAAGGTGATTATCGAAGTGCAAATCGATGGATCAATTGATTTACCAGCCTTGAAAGAAAAATTTGAAGCAAATGGTATTCAAGTGGAAGAAATCACTCGTACTTCAGCAAAAGTCTTGTAAGAAGGGAAGCCGAAAGGCTTCTTTTTTCATAAAAAGGGACTAGAGCAAAAGATGGAAAGAAATGATAAAATATGCTATAATGAAATGATGTAAAAAAGGAGTATTTATGGACATTTCAGTAATCCGTCAAAAAATTGACGCAAATCGTGAAAAATTAGCTTCTTTCAGGGGGTCTCTTTGACCTAGAAGGTCTAGAGGAAGAGATTGCCATCTTGGAAAACAAGATGACAGAACCTGATTTTTGGAACGATAATATCGCGGCCCAAAAAACGTCGCAAGAATTAAATGAATTAAAAAACACCTATAACACCTTCCATAAGATGAAAGAGTTGCAGGATGAAGTTGAAATTTTATTGGACTTTTTAGCAGAAGACGAGTCGGTTCAAGAAGAACTGGTAGCGCAGTTATCCGAACTTGATAAGATGATGACTAGTTACGAGATGACCTTGCTCTTGTCAGAACCTTATGACCATAATAATGCGATTTTGGAAATCCATCCAGGATCAGGTGGTACTGAGGCTCAGGACTGGGGTGATATGTTGCTTCGTATGTACACTCGCTATGGAAATGCTAAAGGCTTTAAAGTGGAAGTACTGGATTACCAAGCAGGAGATGAAGCTGGTATTAAGTCAGTAACCTTATCATTTGAAGGACCTAATGCCTATGGTCTTCTCAAGTCAGAAATGGGGGTACACCGTTTGGTGCGAATTTCACCATTTGACTCTGCCAAACGTCGCCATACCTCTTTCACATCTGTAGAAGTGATGCCAGAATTGGATGATACCATTGAAGTTGAAATCCGGGAAGATGATATCAAGATGGACACCTTCCGATCAGGTGGTGCCGGTGGACAAAACGTCAACAAGGTTTCAACAGGTGTACGTTTAACCCACATTCCAACTGGGACTGTTGTCCAGTCAACGGTCGATCGTACCCAGTATGGAAATAGAGATCGTGCCATGAAGATGTTGCAGGCTAAGCTCTATCAAATGGAGCAAGAAAAGAAAGCTGCGGAAGTTGATTCCCTCAAGGGTGAAAAAAAGGAAATCACATGGGGAAGCCAAATCCGTTCTTATGTCTTCACGCCTTATACTATGGTAAAAGATCATCGAACTAGCTTTGAAGTTGCTCAGGTAGATAAGGTTATGGACGGAGACCTAGATGGTTTTATCGATGCCTATCTCAAGTGGCGAATCAGCTAAGAAAGAAAGGAACTCACATGTCAATCATTGAAATGAGAGATGTCGTCAAAAAATACGACAATGGAACGACTGCCCTACGCGGTGTTTCGGTCAGCGTTCAACCGGGAGAATTTGCTTACATTGTAGGACCTTCAGGAGCAGGGAAGTCAACCTTCATTCGTTCTCTATATCGTGAAGTAAAAATCGATAAAGGAAGCCTATCAGTTGCTGGTTTTAATCTGGTTAAGATCAAAAAGAAAGACGTCCCGCTTCTACGTCGTAGTGTTGGGGTTGTCTTCCAGGATTATAAATTGTTGCCAAAGAAAACGGTCTATGAAAATATTGCTTACGCTATGGAAGTAATCGGGGAAAATCGCCGTAATATCAAAAAACGTGTGATGGAAGTTTTAGACTTGGTTGGGTTGAAGCACAAGGTTCGTTCTTTCCCGAATGAGCTCTCAGGTGGAGAGCAACAGCGGATTGCGATTGCACGTGCCATTGTAAATAATCCCAAAGTATTGATAGCCGATGAACCAACAGGAAACCTGGACCCGGATAATTCATGGGAAATTATGAATCTCTTGGAACGGATTAACCTACAAGGGACAACTATTTTGATGGCGACTCATAATAGCCAGATTGTAAATACCTTGCGCCACCGTGTCATTGCCATTGAAAATGGCCGTGTCGTTCGTGACGAATCAAAAGGAGAGTATGGATACGATGATTAGTAGATTTTTTCGCCATTTATTTGAATCACTAAAAAGTTTGAAACGAAATGGTTGGATGACAGTGGCTGCTGTCAGCTCAGTCATGATTACTTTGACCTTGGTTGCCATATTTGCTTCTGTTATTTTCAATACAGCGAAACTAGCTACAGATATTGAAAATAATGTACGAGTGATGGTTTATATTCGCAAGGATGTAGCTGATAATAGCGAGACTATTGAAAAAGAAGGTCAAACTGTTACAAATAATGACTACCACAAGGTATACAATGCTTTGAAGGGGATGTCTACTGTTAAGAGTGTTACTTTTTCAAGTAAAGAAGAACAATATGAAAAATTAACCGAGACAATGGGTGACAACTGGAAAATCTTTGAAGGAGATGCCAACCCCCTCTATGATGCCTATATCGTTGATACCAATACGCCAAGTGATGTAAAAACTGTAGCCGAGGATGCTAAAAAAATTGAAGGTGTGTCTGAGGTTCAGGATGGTGGTGCCAATACAGAACGCCTATTCCAACTAGCATCATTTATCCGTGTTTGGGGATTAGTTATTGCAGGACTTTTGATTTTCATTGCAGTTTTCTTGATTTCAAATACCATTCGTATTACCATTATTTCTCGTAGTCGTGAAATTCAAATCATGCGCTTGGTTGGTGCTAAGAATAGTTATATCCGCGGACCTTTCTTACTTGAAGGTGCCTTCATTGGTTTACTTGGAGCAACTGCGCCATCAGTGTTGGTCTTTATTGTTTATCGAATGGTTTACCAATCTGTCAATAAGTCGTTGGTCGGACAAAATCTTTCTATGATCGCGCCAGAGGTATTTACTCCTCTGATGATTGCCCTATTGTTTGTGATTGGAATTTTCATTGGTTCACTGGGATCAGGAATTTCCATGCGCCGATTCTTGAAGATTTAGATAAAATAGCTACTTTTATGAGGAGATTAAATGATCTCCTTTTTTTGCTACAAAAATTTTAGAAAAAAGTCTACTTTTTTTTATAAAAGCCTTTACAAAAAAAATTAAAGTGGTATAATTGAATTATAGAAAGTGCAAACGTTTTCGTAAAACGTTTGCCTAAATAAAAATAAAGGAGATTTGAATGATGAAAGATACATTCAAAAATGTCTTGTCTTTCGAATTTTGGCAAAAATTCGGTAAGGCTTTGATGGTGGTTATCGCGGTTATGCCGGCTGCTGGTTTGATGATTTCAATCGGTAAGTCTATCGTGATGATTAACCCAACCTTTGCCCCACTCGTTATTACTGGTGGTGTACTAGAGCAAATCGGTTGGGGAGTTATCGTTAACCTTCATATCTTGTTCGCCCTCGCTATTGGAGGAAGCTGGGCTAAGGAACGTGCTGGTGGTGCTTTCGCCGCTGGTCTTGCCTTCATCTTGATTAACCGTATCACTGGTACAATCTTTGGTGTATCAGGCGATATGTTGAAAAATCCAGATGCTATGGTAACTACTCTCTTTGGTGGTTCAATCAAAGTTGCTGATTACTTCATTAGTGTTATGGAAGCTCCAGCACTTAACATGGGTGTATTCGTAGGGATTATTTCTGGTTTTATTGGAGCAACTGCTTACAATAAATACTATAACTTCCGTAAGCTTCCTGATGCACTTTCATTCTTTAACGGAAAACGTTTTGTACCATTTGTAGTTATTCTTCGTTCAATAATTGCTGCAATTGTACTTGCTGCTTTTTGGCCACTTGTGCAAACTGGTATCAATAGCTTTGGTATCTGGATTGCCAACTCACAAGAAACTGCTCCAATCCTTGCACCATTCTTGTATGGTACATTGGAACGTTTGCTCTTGCCATTTGGTCTTCACCACATGTTGACTATCCCAATGAACTACACAGCTCTTGGTGGTACTTATGAAGTCTTAACTGGTGCAGCAAAAGGTAGCCAAGTATTTGGTCAAGATCCACTTTGGCTTGCATGGGTAACAGACCTTGTTAACCTTAAAGGTACAGATGCAAGTCACTACCAACAATTGTTAGATACTGTTCACCCAGCTCGTTTCAAAGTTGGACAAATGATCGGTTCATTCGGTATCTTGATGGGTGTGGTTGTGGCTATCTACCGTAATGTTGATGCTGATAAGAAACATAAATACAAAGGTATGATGATTGCAACAGCTCTTGCAACATTCTTGACAGGGGTTACTGAACCAATCGAATACATGTTCATGTTCGTCGCAACACCTATGTATCTTGTTTACTCACTTGTTCAAGGTGCTGCCTTCGCTATGGCTGACGTTGTGAACCTACGTATGCACTCATTCGGTTCAATCGAGTTCTTGACTCGTACACCTATTGCAATCAGTGCTGGTATCGGTATGGATATCGTTAACTTTGTTTGGGTAACTGTTCTCTTTGCTGTAATCATGTACTTTATCGCAAACTTCATGATTCAAAAATTCAACTACGCAACTCCAGGACGTAACGGAAATTACGAAACTGCTGAAGGTTCAGAAGAAGCTAGCAGCGAAGTGAAAGTTGCAGCAGGTTCTCAAGCTGTAAACATTATTAACCTTCTTGGTGGACGTGCAAACATCGTTGATGTTGACGCATGTATGACTCGTCTTCGTGTAACTGTTAAAGATGCAGATAAAGTAGGAAATGCAGAGCAATGGAAAGCAGAAGGAGCTATGGGTCTTGTCATGAAAGGACAAGGGGTTCAAGCTATCTACGGACCAAAAGCTGACGTATTGAAATCTGATATCCAAGATATCCTTGATTCAGGTGAAATCATTCCTGAAACTCTTCCAAGCCAAATGACTGAAGCACAACAAAACACTGTTCACTTCAAAGGTCTTACTGAGGAAGTTTACTCAGTAGCAGACGGTCAAGTTGTTGCTTTGGAACAAGTAAAAGATCCAGTATTTGCTCAAAAAATGATGGGTGATGGATTTGCAGTAGAACCTGCAAATGGAAACATTGTATCTCCAGTTTCAGGTACTGTATCAAGCATCTTCCCAACAAAACATGCTCTTGGTATTGTGACTGAAGCAGGTCTTGAAGTATTGGTTCACATTGGTTTGGACACAGTAAGTCTTGAAGGTAAACCATTTACAGTTCATGTTGCTGAAGGACAAAAAGTTGCAGCAGGTGATCTCCTTGTCACAGCTGACTTGGATGCTATCCGTGCAGCAGGACGTGAAACTTCAACAGTAGTTGTCTTCACAAATGGTGATGCAATTAAATCAGTTAAATTAGAAAAAACAGGTTCTCTTGCAGCTAAAACAGCAGTTGCTAAAGTAGAATTGTAATATACTTGAGGTTGGAAGCTGTATTCCAACCTCTTATTTTGGGAGAAAAGAATGAAATTTTTAACACTCAATACTCACAGTTGGATGGAAAAAGAAGCTGAGGAAAAATTCCAGATTTTGCTTGAGGATATTCTTGAAAAGGACTATGATTTGATTTGTTTCCAAGAAATCAATCAGGAGATCACATCTCCAGAGGTGAAGGTCAATGATCTTTATCAATCTTTGCCAGCAGCTGAGCCTATTCACCAAGACCACTATGTTAGACTTTTGGTTGAAAAGTTGTCTGAGCAAGGGAAAAATTACTACTGGACTTGGGCCTATAACCATATCGGTTATGATCGCTACCACGAAGGTGTGGCTATCTTGTCTAAAACACCTATTGAAGCCAGAGAAATTTTGGTTTCAGATGTGGATGATCCAACAGACTATCATACTCGTCGCGTTGCCTTGGCTGAAACTGTAGTCGATGGTCAGGAGCTTGCAGTTGCAAGTGTCCACCTTTCTTGGTGGGATAAAGGTTTCCAAGAAGAATGGGCACGATTTGAGGCTGTCTTGAAAGAATTGAACAAGCCGCTTTTGCTAGCTGGAGATTTCAACAATCCGGCTGGACAGGAAGGCTACCAAGCTATTTTAGCTAGTCCATTGGGCTTACAAGACGCTTTTGAAGTTGCTCAAGAGAAAAGCGGTAGCTATACCGTTCCACCAGAAATTGATGGCTGGAAAGGGAACACTGAACCCCTTCGAATTGATTATGTCTTTACTACCAAAGAGTTAGCGGTGGAAAATTTACATGTCGTATTTGATGGTAACAAGAGTCCACAAGTGAGTGATCACTATGGCTTGAATGCTATTTTAAACTGGAAATAAGGACTGAAAAGAGGTTGGGATTCACAAGTTCCAGCCTTTTTTACTAGAGAAGCTACTGGAAATAGCCTAATACTCTTCGAAAATCAAATTCAAACCACGTCAGCTTCACCTTGCCGTACTCAAGTACAGCCTGCGGCTAGCTTCCTAGTTTGCTCTTTGATTTTCATTGAGTATAAATGAGTGAGGCTACTGAAATGGAATAAAATGTGGTATAATTGATAAGATAGATAGAATCGAGGATAGTATGTCATTTACGAAATTTCAATTTAAAAACTATATTAGAGAAGCCTTGCAGGAGTTGAAATTTACAACTCCAACAGAGGTACAAGATAAGTTGATTCCCATTGTCTTGGCAGGCCGAGATTTGGTTGGAGAATCAAAAACAGGTTCAGGTAAGACTCACACTTTCTTGTTACCGATTTTCCAGCAACTAGATGAAGCTAGCGATAGTGTACAAGCAGTCATTACTGCACCGAGTCGTGAGTTGGCTACTCAAATTTACCAAGCAGCCCGTCAGATTGCTGCCCACTCAGAAGTGGAAGTTCGTGTAGTTAATTATGTGGGTGGTACGGATAAGGCTCGCCAGATTGAGAAATTGGCAAGCAATCAGCCTCATATTGTTATTGGAACACCAGGCCGTATCTACGACTTGGTTAAATCCGGTGACCTAGCTATTCACAAGGCCAAGACCTTTGTGGTCGATGAGGCAGACATGACCTTGGATATGGGATTCTTAGAAACTGTTGATAAGATTGCTGGCAGCCTTCCAAAAGACCTGCAATTCATGGTCTTCTCAGCGACTATTCCACAAAAGTTGCAACCATTCTTGAAAAAATACTTGTCAAATCCTGTCATGGAGAAAATAAAGACCAAAACGGTCATTTCTGACACTATTGATAATTGGTTGATTTCTACTAAGGGACGTGATAAGAATGCTCAAATTTATCAGTTGACTCAGTTGATGCAGCCTTATTTGGCAATGATTTTTGTCAATACTAAGACACGTGCTGATGAATTGCATTCATATCTGACTGCTCAAGGCTTGAAGGTGGCAAAAATCCATGGAGATATTGCCCCTCGTGAACGTAAGCGAATCATGAATCAGGTGAAAAATCTGGATTTTGAGTACATTGTCGCAACAGACTTGGCGGCGCGTGGGATTGACATTGAAGGTGTCAGCCATGTCATCAATGATGCCATTCCTCAAGACTTATCCTTCTTCGTGCACCGTGTTGGTCGTACCGGACGAAACGGCCTACCAGGTACAGCTATTACCCTTTACCAGCCAAGCGATGACTTGGATATCCGTGAGTTGGAGAAATTAGGAATTAAGTTTACTCCTAAGATGGTAAAAGATGGAGAATTTCAAGATACTTATGACCGTGATCGTCGTGCCAACCGTGAGAAAAAACAAGATAAACTTGATATTGAAATGATTGGTTTGGTTAAAAAGAAAAAGAAAAAAGTCAAACCAGGTTATAAGAAAAAAATTCAGTGGGCGGTTGATGAAAAACGCCGCAAAACCAAGCGCGCTGAAAATCGCGCTCGCGGTCGTGCAGAGCGTAAAGCTAAACGCCAAACATTTTAATAGAAATTGTTGGAGTACTGAACTCCAACTTTTTGCTTTATGAGAACGAACTATCTAAACCGAAATATCACATTAAAGACTGCAAATTGCGCTAAAAAATGGTATAATGATAAAGTTATATAGTCCCGATAAGATGGTAGGCATTTATCACTAAGAGTTTTCCTATCAGTACTTTGTAACTCTATAACACTATTTTTAAGGGGGGACATTTTTATGTCAGAACGTAAATTATTCACGTCTGAATCTGTATCTGAGGGGCATCCAGATAAGATTGCAGACCAAATTTCAGATGCGATTTTGGATGCTATTTTAGCTAAGGATCCAGAGGCGCACGTTGCTGCTGAGACAGCTGTATATACTGGTTCTGTCCATGTTTTTGGTGAAATTTCTACAAATGCCTATGTGGATATTAACCGTGTGGTTCGTGATACCATTGCAGAGATTGGCTATACCAATACCGAATATGGATTTTCTGCAGAGACTGTAGGAGTACATCCATCTTTGGTGGAACAATCTCCTGACATTGCTCAAGGTGTTAACGAAGCCTTGGAGGTTCGTGGAAATGCAGATCAAGATCCACTTGATTTGATTGGTGCTGGTGACCAAGGGCTCATGTTTGGATTTGCAGTGGATGAAACAGAAGAGCTCATGCCATTGCCAATCTCACTCAGTCATAAGTTGGTTCGTCGTCTGGCAGAACTTCGTAAGTCTGGGGAAATTAGCTATCTTCGCCCAGATGCTAAATCACAAGTTACAGTTGAGTATGATGAAAATGACCGTCCAGTACGTGTGGATACAGTCGTGATTTCAACTCAGCACGATCCAGAAGTCAGCAACGAACAAATTCACAATGATGTCATTAGTAAGGTTATCAAAGAGGTTATTCCAGCCTCTTACTTGGATGAGCAAACAAAATTCTTCATCAATCCTACTGGTCGTTTTGTAATCGGTGGACCTCAAGGGGACTCAGGTCTAACTGGTCGTAAGATCATCGTGGATACCTATGGTGGCTACTCTCGTCATGGTGGCGGTGCCTTCTCTGGTAAAGATGCGACTAAAGTGGACCGTTCTGCCTCATATGCGGCTCGCTATATTGCAAAGAATATCGTTGCAGCCGGTCTTGCTAAGAAGGCAGAAGTTCAATTGGCCTACGCTATCGGTGTTGCCCAACCTGTTTCTGTTCGTATCGATACTTTCGGTACAGGAACAGTAGCTGAAAGCAAGCTTGAAAAAGCAGCTCGTCAAATCTTTGACCTTCGTCCTGCAGGGATTATCCAAATGCTGGACCTCAAGCGTCCAATTTACCGTCAAACAGCGGCTTATGGACACATGGGACGTACAGATATTGACCTTCCATGGGAACGTTTGGACAAGGTAGACGCTTTAAAAGAAGCAGTCAAATAAAATCTTAAGAGGGGAACTTCCTCTCTTTTTAATATACTGTTTCCTCTAAAATCATTGAAATTATAGCCTGAATTTGATATGATGGTCTTATGGATAAAAGTAGAGCAAATCGTGTTGAGCACGATAAAAAGAGAATCGGTTTAATAGCCCTAGTAGCTATCTTTTCAGTTAGCATTTGTGTCCTTGGATCGATGATTGGTTACAAAGTCTATACAAAGCAAAGTTTTGAGCAAAAGATTGAATCGCTCAAAAAAGAGAAAGATGATCAATTGAGTGAGGGAAATCAGAAGGATCATTTTCGTAAAGGACAAGCCGAAGTGATTGCCTATTATCCTCTCCAAGGGGAGCAAGTGATTTTATCTGTAAAAGAAATCATGACACAGGATATTAAGGAAAATCTGGAAGACAAGGAAAATCTGGTTTTTTATTATACGGAGAAACAGGATTCGACTTTAAAAGGGATTATCAACCGAAGTGTGATGAAACAAGTCTATGATTTAACTTCGTCAAAAGTTGAAGAGACTGAAAAAACTAGTCTGGCAAAAGTACATTTGACAGAAGATGGTAAACCTTTTACACTTAATCAATTATTTTCAGATCCTAGTAAGGCCAAAGAGAAACTGATAAAAGAACTGACTTCTTTCTTACAGGACAAGAAATTGGAGCAAGAAAAGATTGATCAAGTTGTTAAAGGCTTCTCTGACCAAGACTTGTCTGCATGGAACTTTGATTATAAGGATAGCCAAATGATTTTTTATCCGAGTCAGGCAGTGGAAAATTTAGATGAGATTGCCTTGCCAGTATCTAGTTTCTTTGAAGTTGTTCAGTCCTCATATTTGCTAGATAAGGATGCGGAACTTTATAAAGCTTATTTTGAAAAGAAAAATCGTAAAGTAGTAGCCTTGACTTTTGATGATGGACCAAATCCTGCAACAACAAATCAAGCATTAGATACTCTTTCTAAGTATGGTATCAAGGCAACTTTCTTTGTTTTAGGTAAGAATGTTTCTGGCAATGAAGAGATTTTGAAACGCATGAAAGCAGATGGTCATGTCATTGGAAACCATAGTTGGAGTCATCCAGTGCTTTCAAAACTTTCCCTTGATGAAGCTAAAAAACAAATAACTGATACTGAGGATGCGCTAACTAAAGTGCTGGGCTCTAGTTCCAAACTCATGCGTCCGCCTTATGGAGCCATTACAGATGACATTCGTAATAGTCTCGATTTAAGCTTTATTATGTGGGATGTGGATAGTTTGGATTGGAAGAGTAAGAATGAAGCAGCGATTTTGACAGAAATTCAGCGTGAAGTCAAGAATGGTTCTATTATTCTCATGCATGATATCCATGCTGAGACGGTAAATGCTCTACCGAAGGTTATTGACTACTTGAAAGGGCAAGGTTATGACTTTGTAACAATTCCAGATTTGTTAGATACTCGTCTTAAACCTCACCAGCTCTATTACGACCGCAATCAATAATACACAAAATCTAAAGAGAAAAGTTTTCCTTGAAAATTTGGCTCTTTGGATTTTCTTCTCATAGAAAGGAAAAATAATGAAATCTTATACTTTAAATAATGGTGTTACGATTCCAGTACTGGGATTTGGAACCTGGAAAGCTGAAAATGGAGAGATTGCCTATCAAGCTGTCCTAGAGGCTTTAAAGGCAGGCTATCGCCATATCGATACGGCAGCTATTTATAAAAATGAAGAAAGCGTTGGTCGTGCCATTCAAGATAGTGGCGTTCCGCGTGAGGAAATTTTTGTAACCAGCAAACTCTGGAATACAAATCACAACTATGAGCAAACTCGTCAGGCTTTTGAAGAGTCTTTAGAGAAGCTGGGCTTGGATTATTTGGATCTGTATTTGATTCATTGGCCAAATCCAAAACCACTCAGAGAAAATGACCAATGGAAAATCCGAAATGCAGAAGTTTGGAGAGCGATGGAAGACCTCTATCAAGAAGGCAAAATCCGTGCTATCGGCGTTAGCAATTTCCTTCCCCGTCATTTGGATGCCTTGCTTGAAACAGCAAAAATTCTTCCAGCAGTCAATCAAATCCGCTTGGCGCCAGGTGTGTATCAAGAGGAAGTCGTAGATTACTGTCGAGAAAAAGGAATTTTATTGGAAGCTTGGGGGCCTTTTGGTCAGGGAGAACTGTTTGATAGCAAGCAAGTGCAAGAAATAGCTGAAAATCAGGGAAAGTCTGTTGCTCAGATAGCCTTGGCATGGAGCTTGGTAGAAGGATTTTTACCACTTCCGAAATCTGTTACAGCCTCTCGTATTCAGGCTAATCTTGATTGTTTCGGAATTGAACTGAGTCACGAGGAGCGTGAAATCTTAAAAGCGATTGATGTTCAATCTGGTGCTCCACGAGTTGATGATATGGATTTCTAGAAAATCATAAAAAGAATTGTACATTGTTCCAATTTTTGATATAATAGTCAGCAGGAAAGAAAGTCTTATGGCGTTCTTCAAGCGAGCTTGGGATAGTGGGAGCCAAGTAGGGCAAAATAAAGAACTGGCGCTTTCTGTAGTATTTTCAAAAACAATGAAGTAATAAATTAGGGTGGAACCGCGTTTCTGACGCCCCTAGGTTAAATCAACCTAGGATTGTCAGATGTGGTTCTTTTTCTTATTCAGTCTATTGTGTGAAAGAAAGGAGAGACGTGGAAAACCTTTATCTTGTAAAAGACGATAGTCAACTAGCTGCATTTCGTGATTTTGTAGTAAGAAATACTGAAAAGTTGAAAGATTATCAATCTTTTTTAAAGAATGAACTTGCAGTCTGTGATTTACCGCAAGCCGTTATTTGGTCAAGTTTTAATGCTGCTACACAGATTATTAGGGAAAGCGCTGTTCCAGCCTATACAAATAATAGACGAATAGTTATGACGCCTGATTTAGCTGTTTGGAAAGAGTTGTATTTGTATCAGTTGCTGAACTACGAGTGTTCTCAGCAAACTCAAGCAATAGAAAGTCACTATCATTCTTTATCTGAAAATTTCCTCTTACAGATTGTAGGACATGAGTTAGCTCATTGGTCGGAGCATTTTTTAGATGATTTTGATGGTTACGACTCTTATATCTGGTTCGAAGAGGGAATGGTTGAATATATTAGTCGCAAGTATTTCTTGACAGAAGAGGAATTTCAAGCGGAAAAAATTTGTAATCAGTCTCTTGTAGAACTTTTTCAGAAGAAATATGGTTGGCATTCATTGAATGATTTTGGTTCTTCGACTTATGATAAGAACTATGCAAGTATTTTTTACGAATACTGGCGTAGTTTTTTGACAATAGATAAGTTGGTAGAAAATCTAGGTAGTGTACAAGCGGTCTTCGATTCTTATCATTTATGGGCAAATACAGATAAAAATCTTCCCTTGTTAAATTGGTTTGTTCAGCAGAAATTAATTGAAAAAGAAATATAAAAACTAAAGGAGTAAACAATGTCTAAGAAATTAACATTTCACTGCGTCAGTGGCAGAGATCTCCTTACAGTCGGACTGCCCCACGCTCAGCACTAGGGTGCTGAGCTAGACGCAGTACTAACTCGTCTTGCCTCGTATGATCGACGAGGCAGACTCGTGTCGCAAGTAATTTATATAAAAAGGAGTAAATAATGTCTAAAAAATTGACTTTCCAGGAAATCATCCTTACTTTGCAACAATTTTGGAATGACCAAGGTTGTATGCTTATGCAGGCTTATGATAATGAAAAAGGTGCGGGAACCATGAGTCCTTACACTTTCCTTCGTGCTATCGGACCTGAGCCATGGAATGCGGCTTATGTAGAGCCTTCACGTCGTCCTGCTGACGGTCGGTACGGAGAAAACCCTAACCGCCTTTACCAACACCACCAATTCCAAGTGGTTATGAAGCCTTCTCCATCAAACATCCAAGAACTCTACCTTGAGTCTTTGGAAAAATTGGGCATCAATCCTTTGGAGCACGATATTCGTTTCGTTGAGGACAACTGGGAAAATCCATCGACTGGATCTGCAGGTCTCGGTTGGGAAGTTTGGCTTGATGGTATGGAAATCACTCAGTTCACTTATTTCCAACAAGTTGGTGGATTGGCAACTGGCCCTGTGACTGCGGAAGTTACCTATGGTTTGGAACGTTTGGCTTCTTACATCCAAGAAGTAGATTCTGTCTATGATATTGAGTGGGCTGATGGTGTAAAATACGGAGAAATATTTATCCAGCCTGAGTACGAGCATTCAAAATATTCATTTGAAATTTCGGATCAAGAAATGTTGCTTGAAAACTTTGATAAGTTTGAAAAAGAGGCTGGTCGTGCATTAGAAGAAGGCTTAGTTCACCCTGCCTATGACTATGTTCTCAAATGTTCACATACCTTTAACCTGCTTGATGCGCGTGGTGCCGTATCTGTAACAGAGCGCGCAGGCTATATCGCTCGTATTCGTAACCTAGCCCGTGTCGTAGCCAAAACCTTTGTCGCAGAACGCAAACGCCTAGGCTACCCACTTTTAGATGAAGCAACACGAGCTAAACTCCTAGCAGAAGACGCAGAATAAAGAGAGTGACAAATTACGAAAATGGGCGAACAGAGTGAGCCCTGAGCCAGTTGCCGCAGTGATGAAGGTATCCTTAGTGAAACTAAGGATACTAGGCAAAATTGGAGACTTTTGGATCCAATTTTAGCAATGAAACAACGAAGTTGGTTGCTTGCGTGCCAATCACATAAGGCAAACTGGAAAATAAAAAGATATTTTTCGGAGAAAAAACATGACAAAAAACTTATTAGTAGAACTCGGTCTTGAAGAATTACCAGCCTATGTTGTCACACCAAGTGAAAAACAACTAGGCGAAAAAATGGCAGCCTTCCTCAAGGAAAACCGCCTGTCTTTTGAAGCTATTCAGACCTTCTCAACACCACGTCGTTTGGCTGTTCGTGTGACTGGTTTATCAGACAAACAGGCTGATTTGACAGAAGATTTTAAGGGGCCAGCAAAGAAAATTGCCTTGGATAGTGATGGAAATTTCACCAAAGCAGCTCAAGGATTTGTCCGTGGAAAAGGTTTGACGGTTGAAGATATCGAATTCCGTGAAATCAAGGGTGAAGAATATGTCTATGTCACTAAGGAAGAAGTTGGTCAAGCAGTTGAAGCCATTGTTCCTGGTGTTGTAGATGTCTTGAAGTCCTTGACTTTCCCTGTCAGCATGCACTGGGCTAACAACACCTTTGAATATATCCGCCCTGTTCACACTTTAACTGTTCTTTTAGATGAAGAAGAGTTTGATTTGGATTTTCTTGATATCAAGGGAGATCGTGTCAGCCGTGGTCATCGTTTCTTGGGACAAGAAACTAAGATTCAGTCAGCCTTGAGCTATGAAGAAGACCTTCGTCGTCAGTTTGTAATTGCAGATCCACGTGAACGTGAGCAAATGATTGTTGACCAAATCAAGGCAATCGAAGCTGAGCATGGTGTACATATCGAAATTGATGCTGACTTGCTTAATGAAGTCTTGAACTTGGTTGAATACCCAACTGCCTTTATGGGAAGCTTTGATGCCAAATACCTTGAAGTTCCAGAAGAAGTCTTGGTGACTTCGATGAAGGAACACCAACGTTACTTTGTTGTTCGTGATCAAGATGGAAAACTCTTGCCAAACTTCATTTCTGTTCGTAATGGAAATGCAGAGCATTTGGAAAATGTTATCAAAGGAAATGAAAAAGTCTTGGTAGCCCGTTTGGAAGACGGAGAATTCTTCTGGCGTGAAGACCAAAAATTGGTCATTTCAGATCTTGTTGAAAAATTGAACAATGTGACTTTCCATGAGAAGATTGGTTCCCTTCGTGAACACATGATTCGTACTGGTCAGATTGCTATTCTCTTGGCAGAAAAAGCTGGCTTGTCAGCGGATGAAACGATTGACCTAGCCCGTGCAGCAGCCATTTACAAGTTTGACTTGTTGACAGGTATGGTTGGTGAATTTGATGAGCTCCAAGGAATTATGGGTGAGAAATATGCCCTTCTTGCTGGTGAAACTCCAGCGGTGGCAGCTGCTATTCGTGAACACTACATGCCTACTTCAGCTGAAGGAGAACTTCCAGAGAGCAAGGTCGGTGCAGTGCTTGCCATTGCAGACAAATTGGATACGATTTTGAGTTTCTTCTCAGTAGGTTTGATTCCATCAGGGTCTAATGACCCGTATGCCCTTCGTCGTGCGACGCAAGGTGTGGTTCGTATCTTGGATGCCTTTGGTTGGCACATTGCTATGGATGAGTTGATTGATAGCCTTTATGCTTTGAAATTTGACAGCTTGACTTATGAAAATAAGTCAGAGGTTATGGACTTTATCAAGGCTCGTGTTGATAAGATGATGGGATCTACTCCAAAAGATATCAAGGAAGCCGTTCTTGCAGGTTCAAACTTTGTTGTGGCGGATATGTTGGAAGCAGCAAGTGCTCTCGTAGAAGCAAGCAAGAAAGAAGACTTTAAACCATCTGTTGAATCACTTTCTCGTGCCTTTAACTTGGCTGAGAAGGCAGAAGGAGTTGCTACAGTTGATTCGGCTCTCTTTGAGAATGAAGAAGAGAAAACCTTGGCAGAAGCAGTAGAATCACTCGTTTTGTCAGGGACTGCCAGTCAGCAATTGAAACAACTCTTTGCTCTTAGCCCAGTCATTGATGCATTCTTTGAGAATACCATGGTTATGGCTGAAAATGAAGCAGTCCGTCAAAATCGTTTGGCAATCTTGTCTCATTTAACTCAAAAAGCAGCAAAGCTTGCTCGTTTTAACCAAATTAACACTAAATAAAATTTGATAAACGGGACTTTATCTTATCAAAAAGGAGAAGAAATGGATCCGAAAAAAATTGATCGTATTAACGAGCTGGCCAAAAAGAAAAAAACAGAAGGCTTGACTCCAGAAGAAAAAGTAGAACAAGCCAAACTACGTGAGGAGTACATCGAAGGTTATCGTCGCACTGTTCGTCACCACATCGAAGGGATCAAAATTGTGGACGAAGAAGGAAACGATGTTACACCAGAAAAACTACGTCAGGCACAACGTGAAAAAGGTTTACATGGCCGTAGTCTCGATGATCCAAATTCATAATAATACTCTTCGAAAATCAAATTCAAACCACGTCAGCTTCACCTTGCCGTACTCAAGTACAGCCTGCGGCTAGCTTCCTAGTTTGCTCTTTGATTTTCATTGAGTATAAATATTCTTTCTTTTAATAAGGATAGATGAAATAGTAATCAAAAGACTAGCAGTTTTTGTCTGCTAGTCTTTTGTCACTAAAAAAGGAACCAAAATGGTTCCTAAAAGTATTAGTTACTTGCGCCAGATGTAGCGTCTGCGCCACCACCGTGGCCTCCAGCATCACCTGAATCAGAAGCTCCAGATGTGGCATCTGCGCCACCGTGGCCTCCGGCAGGAGCTGCAGCATTTCCACCAACTAGACGTTGACCAGTTGTATTGAGGTACCAGTCAAGCCATGGTTGGAAATTGAAGATAATCTCATTGATTCCAGCATATGAACCATCTGGGTAATACATTGCTTGGTAATTATGGGTATTAATAACGCCTTCAGGTGTTCCTGGCACAATTGTACGGACATATTCTTGATCCCCGTTACGCAATACGCCGACAACCCATTCAACGTTCTTCATTCTAGAATCTGGCAATGTACCGTGTACTGTTCCTAATCTATTTCCTGATTGAGCACGGACACGTTTACCAAACATTGTATCTGGGTCTTGGTGTGCGTTATTAAAGTACAAGAATTGATTATTATCATCTGCAAATGTCAATTCAAATGGCATTGCTTTCAAGAACATGTCAAGTTGGTTAACTGTCAAGATACCGTGGTCTAATTTAACGTAAGTATCTCCAGAAACAGCTCCAACAAGTTCAGCAGCTTTTTCTACCCATTCAGGATCATCTGGATCAACACCTTGGATGGTAGTTGCAATTGAATTTGTACAATATAAATCTTCTGGCTCAATTGGTTTTGGTTTTTTCAATTTTGAAACGACTCCCACATATTTTACAAAGTTGTCCAAGCATGTTTCAAGGAAATTAATAGTTCCTTCATTTGTGATATTCCCATTAACATCAAATGCTTCTTTAGCTTTACCGAGAAGGAATTCGTTACCTGGAAGCGTATAGGCATTAACACCTGGAGCGTCAAGAATCTTACGAAGGTGAACTTGGGCACGAGAAGTACCTTGGTCATAGTAAGAAGCTCCAACAATCATGACTGGTTTGTTTTCAAATGGATGAACCTCGTATGAAAGCCATTCAAGAACAGATTTAAGAGAAGCTGAGATTGTGTGGTTGTGCTCAGGAGTAGCAATAATGACACCATCAGCACGAGTAATTCTGTTATACAAGAGACGCAATTGGAAGCTTTCGTCCCATTTTTCGTCTTGGTTAAACATTGGAACTTCATCAATTTCGAGGACTTCTAATTCAAATTTGAGTTTGAAGTGACGACGGATGAATTCCAAGAGTTTACGGTTATATGATTGATCGTAGTTTGATCCTACAAGTCCAACAAATTTCATTCTTTTTGGTCTCCTATCTTACAAATTTTCCCAGTCAAAGTCTTCAGCATCTTTGCGAAGTAATTCTTGTGCATTGCGCAATTTTTCTGTGATTTTTACAAAGATACGGAAGTCGTCAAAAGTGGCATCCAGTTTTTTAATAACATCAAGATCTACTAGATCTCCACTTGGGTTAAAGGCTTGAAGAGAATGTGAAAGCAAGAATTCATCAGGAAGGACACTTGCTTTGATTTCTGGAGCATTCAAGATTTGGCGAAGTTGCATTTGAGCACGTGATGAACCGAGTGTACCGTAAGAAGCACCTGTAATCATAATTGGTTTGTTCAAGAGTGGGTAAATACCGTATGACAACCAAGCAAGAGCGCTCATCAAAACAGCTGGGATAGAGTGGTCGTACTCAGGAGTACCGATAATAACGCCATCTGCCTCTTCGATTTTAGCAGCAATTTCCAGAATTTCAGCAGGTACTTGCTTGTCAGCTGGCTTGTTAAAGACAGGGATATCCTTGATTTCAACAAGTTCAATTTCAGCTTTTTCAGCAAAGTGTTTTTGCATGTATTGAAGCAATTGACGGTTTGTAGAACGTTTTGAATTTGTTCCAACAATAGCAATAAGTTTTAACATGAGATTTCCTTTCTCTTTTTACATAATACGATTTTAAAACTCCATTGAAACAGTTGTCTCTATAGAGTAGGAATTCCTGAAGAACAGCTTAGGTGACCTTCCTTATCGATGAGGATAGCTTCGATGCCCTTCAAACTTTCGACTTGCCAAAGGATAGAAGCAGGCCTTTCTCCAAAGAGTCGAGTTGTCCAGATTTCGCCATCGACTGATTTATCAGAGATAATTGTCAGACTAGCGAGTTCTGTTTCAACAGGATATCCTGTTTGACTGTCAAAAATGTGATGGTAATCTTTTCCATCAACAGTCAGGTGACGTTCATAAATGCCTGAAGTCACGACAGATTGATTGACAACAGGGATGGTCATTAAATGATTCCCCCTTGGATTGGCTGGGTCTTGAATCCCGATTTGCCAAGGTTTATCCCCTCTTGCCTGATTTTTTCCAATGGTCAGGATATTCCCCCCCAGATTGATCAAGGCAGAAGTCACACCCTCTTCTCTAAGAAATTGTGCAACCTTATCCGCACTATAACCCTTGGCTAAACAACCAAGATCGATCTTCATTCCTTTCTGTTTCAAGAACACAGTGGAAGCAGAAGAATCTAACTCGATATAGTAAGGATTGATTAAAGCTAGCACCGCTTCAATTTCTTGAGGTTGGGCCACTTTGGCATCTGAAAAACCGATGCGCCAAGTTTGAATCAAGGGACCAATACTGATGTTGAGATGGCTAGAGGGCGCTAGGCTATGCTCTAACCCAAGTGAAATCAGCTCAAACAGGTCTGGATGAACCGTGACGGGGGCTATTCCAGCTTGATGATTGATTTCCATCAACTCAGATTCCTGACTATTGGCATTGAAGCGGTATTCTAGCTCTCTGAGTAAATCAAAGGATTTTTGGAGCAAGATATCTGCTCGCTCATCCACTAATGAAATAGTGATAGTGGTTCCCATTAGGCGTTCAGAATGTGAACTAAGAGGCAAACTACCAACTCCTTTCTCTTGTGAAAAGAAGGCTGAAATATAGTAAATTTATGAAAAATGAACCCCTTACATTTTCTTTCCATGATACTAGCATACCATAAAGTCAGCGTTTTCACAAATAAAATTTGAAAACTTGTCAAGAAATATGCTCAAGAAATGAAGAAAAATTGCAAGAATCCGTGTTAAGATACAGATTATTTACATTTTTTTACAAAAAAATCGGGAAAATTAGCTAAACTCTTGTAAACGCTAACAGTAAATGGTATACTAGAAGGGTAAATTTAAAATTGAAGGTAGGAATTTTTTATGAGTAAAATCGTTGTAGTCGGTGCTAACCACGCTGGTACAGCATGTATCAATACCATGTTGGATAATTTTGGAAATGAGAACGAAATTGTTGTATTTGACCAAAACTCTAACATCTCTTTCCTAGGATGTGGAATGGCTCTTTGGATTGGGGAACAAATTGACGGTGCTGAAGGCTTGTTCTATTCTGATAAAGAAAAATTGGAAGCTAAAGGTGCTAAGGTTTATATGAATTCACCAGTTCTTTCAATCGACTATGATAACAAAGTAGTTACAGCGGAAGTTGAAGGAAAAGAGCACAAAGAATCATACGAAAAATTGATTTTCGCTACAGGTTCTACACCAATCTTGCCACCAATCGAAGGTGTTGAAATTGTTAAAGGAAACCGCGAATTTAAAGCAACTCTTGAAAACGTACAATTCGTGAAATTGTACCAAAATGCTGAAGAAGTTATCAATAAACTTGCTGATAAGAGCCAACACCTTGACCGTATCGCCGTTGTTGGTGGTGGTTACATCGGTGTTGAACTTGCTGAAGCCTTTGAACGTCTTGGAAAAGAAGTTGTCCTTGTTGATATCGTTGATACTGTCTTGAACGGTTACTATGACAAAGACTTCACACAAATGATGGCCAAGAACTTGGAAGACCACAACATCCGCTTGGCTCTTGGTCAAACTGTTAAAGCAATCGAAGGTGACGGTAAAGTTGAACGCTTGATTACTGATAAAGAAACTTTCGATGTGGACATGGTTATCCTTGCAGTTGGTTTCCGTCCAAACACAGCCCTTGCTGACGGTAAGATTGAACTCTTCCGTAACGGTGCCTTTCTTGTAGATAAGAAACAAGAAACTTCAATTCCAGGTGTATTTGCAGTTGGTGACTGTGCGACTGTCTATGATAATGCTCGTAAAGACACTAGCTACATTGCCCTTGCTTCAAATGCTGTTCGTACTGGTATCGTTGGTGCCTACAATGCTTGTGGTCATGAATTGGAAGGAATCGGTGTGCAAGGATCAAACGGTATCTCAATCTATGGTCTTCACATGGTTTCAACTGGTTTGACTCTTGAAAAAGCGAAAGCTGCAGGTTACAATGCGACTGAAACAGGCTTTAACGATCTTCAAAAACCAGAATTCATGAAACATGATAACCATGAAGTAGCAATTAAGATTGTCTTTGACAAAGATAGCCGTGAAATTCTTGGTGCGCAAATGGTTTCACATGATATTGCAATTAGCATGGGAATTCACATGTTCTCACTTGCTATCCAAGAGCATGTAACAATTGATAAATTGGCATTGACAGACCTATTCTTCTTGCCACACTTCAACAAACCGTACAACTACATCACAATGGCTGCCCTTACAGCTGAAAAATAAAAATGATGAACTATCTGGCCTTGATTAACGGTCAGATAGTTTTTTAGCTAGTCTGTACCCATACAATTACGTTTTTTTTATCTTGTACTTCATTTTAATCTAACTTAAAATGAAATGGTAGCTACCAATACAAATGATGAGGATAAAGAAATGACTGAAAATCGTTATGAACTAAATAAAAACTTGGCACAGATGCTCAAAGGTGGGGTTATCATGGATGTTCAGAATCCTGAACAGGCTCGTATTGCAGAGGCTGCTGGTGCGGCAGCGGTTATGGCCTTGGAGCGGATTCCGGCTGATATTCGTGCGGCTGGTGGGGTTTCCCGCATGAGTGATCCAAAGATGATTAAGGAAATTCAAGAAGCGGTTAGTATTCCAGTAATGGCCAAGGTCAGAATCGGGCATTTTGTTGAGGCTCAGATTTTAGAGGCTATTGAAATTGACTATATCGATGAGAGTGAAGTTCTATCGCCAGCTGACGACCGTTTTCATGTGGACAAGAAAGAATTCCAAGTTCCTTTTGTCTGTGGGGCTAAGGATTTGGGAGAAGCCTTGCGTCGTATCGCTGAAGGAGCTTCTATGATTCGTACCAAAGGAGAACCAGGGACAGGAGACATTGTTCAAGCTGTTCGTCATATGCGTATGATGAATCAGGAAATTCGCCGTATTCAAAACTTACGTGAGGACGAACTTTATGTTGCTGCCA
This sequence comes from Streptococcus sp. 5346, assembly GCF_013277455.1. Classification (GTDB taxonomy): domain Bacteria; phylum Bacillota; class Bacilli; order Lactobacillales; family Streptococcaceae; genus Streptococcus. The sequence continues at coordinate 62,978 of NZ_VMMY01000001.1, read as the reverse complement.
AGGACTTGCAAGTCCCTGTAGAATTGGTTCAATATGTCCATGAGCATGGAAAATTGCCAGTTGTAAACTTTGCGGCTGGAGGTGTTGCAACGCCAGCAGATGCTGCGTTGATGATGCAATTAGGGGCAGAAGGTGTCTTTGTCGGTTCAGGTATTTTCAAATCAGGAGATCCTGTTAAACGAGCGAGTGCTATTGTTAAGGCTGTGACTAACTTCCGTAATCCTCAAATCTTGGCTCAAATCTCTGAAGATTTAGGAGAAGCCATGGTTGGTATCAATGAAAATGAGATCCAAATCCTCATGGCTGAGCGAGGAAAATAGATGAAAATTGGAATATTGGCCTTGCAAGGGGCTTTTGCAGAACATGCAAAAGTGCTAGATCAATTAGGTGTCGAGAGTGTTGAAATCAGAAATTTAGAGGATTTTCAGCAAAATCAGAGTGACTTGTCGGGTTTGATATTACCTGGTGGGGAATCTACAACCATGGGCAAGCTCTTACGAGACCAGGACATGCTGATTCCCATTCAAGAAGCCATTCTATCTGGTTTACCAGCCTTTGGGACCTGTGCGGGTTTAATTTTGCTGGCTAAGGAAATCGCTTCTCAAGAAGAAAGTCATCTAGGAACTATGGATATGGTGGTCGAGCGCAATGCCTATGGGCGCCAACTAGGAAGTTTCTATACGGAAGCAGAATGTAAGGGAGTTGGTAGTATTCCAATGACCTTTATCCGTGGTCCAATTATCAGCAGTGTTGGAGAGGGTGTAGAAATTCTAGCAATAGTTGACGATCAAATCGTTGCAGCCCAAGAAAAAAATATGCTGGTAACTTCGTTTCATCCAGAATTGACTGATGATGTTCGCTTGCACCAGTACTTTATAAATATGTGTAAAGAAAAAAGTTGAGATTGAATTTCTCAACTTTTTTACATGTAATAAACAATGGCGATGTATTGGAGGGCAGATGCTGCTAGGATAAAGAGATGCCAAATCATGTGGAAATAAGCTTTTTTCTTGGCGTAAAATCCAGCTCCAACTGTATAACAGAGTCCGCCAGTTACCATGAGACTCCAGAAAATTGGCGTTGTTTGACTGATAATGGCAGGAATGATAGCTAGAACCAACCAGCCCATAATCAGGTAAAGAGCAAGGCTAAATTTCTCATTGACTTTTTTAGCAAAGATTTTATAGAGAATACCAAAGATGGTCGTTCCCCATTGAATAGCAATAATCAGATAGCCAAACCAGTTATTCATTAAGGTTAATACGACGGGTGTGTAAGAGCCAGCAATGGCAACGTAAATCATAGAATGGTCGATGATTCGCAAGACATATTTGTGGGTCGAACCATAGGCCATAGAGTGGTAAATGGTGGATGAGAGGAACATGAGAAAGAGACTAATAACGAAAATGGAAACTCCAATAGAGGATAAAAATCCGTGTGTCTCATAACTATAGGTGGATGAAATAGGGAGTAAGATGAGCATTGTGACTGCCCCCACAGCATGGGTCACACTATTGGCAATCTCCTCTCCAAAACTAAGTTGTTTGCTGAGTTTAAGACTAGTGTTCATTGGATTACCTCCTCTTGAGTATGATGGATTAAGGCTAGGGTTTGATGATAGAGTTTAACGGTTTGGCAGCTGGTTTGGATGATAGGGTTAGCTGGGTCAATTCCTTGGTTCATGTAGTTCACAAAAGCATCGTAGAGTTGCTCTGAACTGGCTTGACTTTGTAGAGTATTCAGTGTCTGGGCGATTTCTTGAATCGAAAATACAGATTTGAGGGTTGTGATAGCAATCAGACGGGCAATCTGTTGGCGTTGGTATTTTTTCTTATCAGGCTTTGTAAGATAACCATGTTTGACATAATTGTTGACCATGGATGCTGTTAGACCCTTATCTTTATCTGGAGAGATAGGGGCGCAGACCTGATTGACATAGAGTAAAACCTGGTCCAGATAGAGGTCAATGTTTGGAATTTCTGCCCATTTGGGGTAGGAAAAAGTAGTTTTCATTTCCAACTCCTTTTTATCTAGTTTTGATAACTAGATTATAAAATAATAAAAACAGAAAGTCAAGCTTTAACTGCTTGTAGAAAGACTTAAATTATGCTATGATGGGAGAAACTAGTCAGAAATGAGGAGAAAAGATGGAGATTCGTTTAGCTTTTCCAAATGAAGTAGATGCCATCATGCAAGTGATGGAGAATGCTAAAAAATGTTTAGCAGATGCTGGTAGTGACCAGTGGCAAAATGGTTATCCAAATGCGGACATTATTATCGATGATATTATCTCAGGTCAAGCCTATGTAGCCTTGGAAGAGGGAGAACTGCTAGCTTATGCAGCTGTGACCAAGAGTCCAGAGGCAGCCTATGAAGCCATTTATGAAGGCAACTGGCAAGCTGGGGAGTCAGAGTACCTAGTCTTTCACCGTATTGCTGTGGCAGCAGATGTCCAGGGACAGGGGGTGGCTCAAACCTTCTTAGAGGGCTTGATTGAAGGTTTTGACTATCTAGATTTTCGCTCAGATACGCATGTTGCAAACAAGGCTATGCAACATATTTTTGAAAAGCTTGGATTTAAACAGGTCGGAAAAGTTCCAGTTGATGGCGAACGCTTGGCCTATCAAAAATTGAAGAAATAATGCAAAAGAAGTACGCAAAAATGCTCTACTCTTCACCAATTGGCTCCCTTTCTCTTGTAGCTGATGATTATCATTTGTATGGCATTTGGGTGCAGGAGCAGAAGCATTTTGAGAGGGGACTAGGAGATGAGACGATAGAAGCAGTTGTTAGTCATCCCATTTTAGACCCAGTTATTACTTGCTTAGATGCTTACTTTAAAGGAAAGTCTCAGGATTTATCCAACTTGCCCTTGGCTCCAATCGGAACAGATTTTGAAAAGAGAGTTTGGTCCTATTTACAGGAAATTCCTTATGGTCAGACAGTGACCTATGGACAAATAGCCCAAGACCTGCAAGTGGCTTCTGCTCAAGCAATTGGTGGAGCAGTGGGGCGCAATCCTTGGTCTATCCTAGTACCTTGTCATCGTGTGCTAGGTGCAGGCAAGCGTCTGACAGGGTATGCTGCAGGATTGGAAAAGAAAGCTTGGCTCTTGGAGCATGAAGGCGCAGATTTTAGAGATATAAAATAGAAAGTGAAAGACATGTTAGAATTTATCGAATACCCAAAATGTTCAACTTGTAAAAAAGCAAAACAAGAATTAAACCAACTCGGTGTGGACTATAAAGCCGTCCATATCGTCGAAGAAACACCTAGTCAAGAAGTCATTTTAAACTGGCTAGAGACCTCGGGTTTCGAGTTGAAGCAATTTTTCAACACCAGTGGAATCAAATACCGTGAATTAGGGCTGAAAGATAAGGTAGGAAGTCTGTCAAACCAAGAAGCAGCTGAGTTGCTAGCAAGCGACGGTATGTTGTTAAAACGCCCCATTTTAGTAGAAAATGGAACTGTTAAGCAAATCGGTTATCGAAAACCTTATGAAGAATTGGGATTGAAATAGTTTTTACTTATCTCTTTGATAGATAAAATATATAACCTCCCTGTTTCAAAGTATGATAAACTAGTAGGTAGACAAAGTCTGTACCTGACCGTAGCAAATAATTTCATTGACGGCAGAAGTATGGTAGAATGAATCATTATCAGGAGAGGATGTTTTTATGAATGTTACAACGATTTTAGCATCAGATTGGTACCAAAACTTGATGCAATTGATTCCGGATGGCAAGCTTTTTAGCCTACGTTCGGTCTTTGATGGAATCCCGAGAATTGTCCAACAACTTCCAACAACGATTATGTTGACAATTGGTGGTGCCTTTTTTGGCTTGGTTTTGGCACTTCTTTTTGCCATTGTGAAAATCAATCGTGTCAAGATTTTATATCCCTTGCAGGCCTTCTTTGTTAGTTTCTTAAAAGGGACACCGATTTTAGTGCAACTCATGTTGACCTACTACGGAATTCCTTTGGCTTTGAAAGCTCTCAATCAGCAATGGGGTACTGGTCTCAATATCAATGCCATTCCAGCCGCTGCTTTTGCGATTGTCGCCTTTGCCTTTAATGAGGCAGCTTATGCTAGTGAAACCATTCGTGCAGCCATTCTCTCAGTCAATCCTGGTGAGATTGAGGCGGCACGTAGTTTGGGTATGACTCGAGCACAAGTTTATCGTCGCGTGATTATTCCAAATGCAGCAGTTGTGGCGACTCCAACTTTAATCAATTCCCTAATCGGCTTGACCAAGGGAACTTCCCTAGCCTTTAGTGCGGGTGTTGTGGAAGTCTTTGCCCAAGCTCAGATTTTGGGTGGTGCCGATTATCGTTACTTTGAACGCTTCATCTCCGTTGCCCTTGTTTATTGGGTAGTCAATATCGGAATTGAAAGCCTCGGTCGTTTCATCGAGAGAAAAATGGCTATTTCTGCACCAGATATAGTGCAGACAGATGTGAAAGGAGACCTTCGTTAATGATTAAGATTTTGAATTTAAGTAAATCCTTTTCAGGACAGACTGTCTTGGATCATCTGGACTTGGATATTCAAAAAGGGGAAGTTGTAGCCTTGATTGGTTCTTCAGGAGCTGGAAAATCAACCTTTCTTCGCAGTCTCAATTATCTTGAAACACCTGACAGTGGCTCGATTCAGATTGATGATTTCTCAGTTGATTTTTCTAAAATCACTCAAGAAGAAATCCTTGCCCTTCGTCGTAAGCTGTCTATGGTTTTCCAACAGTTTAATTTGTTTGAACGCCGCACGGCACTTGATAATGTGAAAGAAGGCTTGGTTGTTGTCAAGAAATTGTCTGATCAAGAAGCGACTAAGATTGCCAAGGAAGAGTTGGCTAAGGTTGGGCTTTCGGACCGTGAAAACCATTACCCTCGTCATTTATCAGGTGGACAAAAGCAACGGGTAGCCTTGGCGCGTGCTCTTGCTATGAAACCAGATGTCTTGCTCTTAGACGAACCAACTTCAGCCCTTGACCCAGAATTGGTTGGTGAAGTAGAAAAGTCGATTGCAGATGCTGCTAAGTCAGGTCAGACTATGATTTTGGTCAGTCATGACATGTCCTTTGTAGCCCAAGTGGCGGATAAGATTCTCTTCCTAGATAAGGGGAAAATCATCGAGTCTGGCACTCCGGATGAGATTATCCACCATCCTAAAGAAGAGCGGACAAAAGAATTCTTCGCTAGTTACAAACGGACTTATATTTGATATAATAGATAAAGAAAAACTCAGTTAGCTGGACTAGCTGAGTTTACTCTTTAAAAAAGATAGAAATGAGAGAAAGCATGCTACTGCAACTATTTTCTTTATATTTCGAGAGTTTGATCTTGACCACCATCCTCGTCCTGATTTTTTTAGGGATTTGGATTGGACTAAGAGCCATGTCGGGAGTTGATAAGACAGCTAAGGCTCGCCAAGCCCATCTCTATGATATGATTATGATTGGGGTCTTGGTTGTTCCAGTATTATCCTTTGCGGTTATGAGTTTAATTCTTGTTTTCAAGGCATAATCCTTGCATGATTGACAAGAAAGAGTTAGAATAAAGATAGTTACAACAAGAAAGAAGGAAACTATATGTACGATACTATTATTATCGGTGCTGGACCTGCAGGTATGACTGCAGCCTTGTATGCTGCTCGAAGCAATCTGAAAGTTGCTCTCATTGAAGGTGGTCTGCCAGGTGGTCAGATGAATAATACATCGGATATCGAAAATTATCCAGGATACGCTAATATTAGTGGACCAGAATTGGCAGAAAAGATGTTTGAACCGCTTGAAAATCTTGGTGTTGAGCACATTTATGGCTATGTTGAAAGTGTCCAAGACCATGGTGATTTTAAAACAGTGCTGACCGATGACCAAACATATGAAACACGTACAGTTATCGTAGCAACTGGTTCTAAACACCGTCCTTTGGGAGTACCTGGAGAAGAAGAACTGAACAGTCGTGGTGTTTCTTACTGTGCTGTGTGTGATGGTGCTTTCTTCCGTGACCAAGATTTGTTGGTAGTCGGTGGTGGAGATTCAGCTGTTGAAGAAGCCCTCTTCTTGACTCGTTTTGCTAAGACTGTTACCATTGTTCACCGTCGTGACCAGCTTCGTGCACAAAAAGTGTTACAAGACCGCGCCTTTGCGAATGAGAAAATCAGCTTTATCTGGGATTCTGTAGTGAAGGAAATCAAGGGTGAAAACCGAGTAGAATCTGTCGTATTTGAAAATGTGAAAACAGGTCAAGTGACAGAACAAGCCTTCGGTGGCGTCTTTATCTATGTTGGCTTGGACCCTCTTAGCGATTTTGTTAAAGAATTGAATATTCAAGACCAAGCAGGATGGATTGTGACAGATAATCACATGAAAGCTGCAGTTGACGGTATCTTTGCAGTTGGAGATGTTCGCCAGAAAGACCTTCGCCAAGTAACAACAGCAGTTGGAGATGGAGCTATCGCTGGTCAAGAAGCCTACAAATTTATTACGGAACATAGTTAATCATAAAAAAGTTTCCAATCAGATGACTGGAAACTTTTTTATAGTCTATTTCGAAAAACTTCGTACATGAGAATTGCCGCAGCAACACTGGCATTAAGGCTTTGAACATGTCCATTCATCGGAATGGTAATCATTTCATCGACCTGTTTTTTGATGTTGCTAGAGATACCTTTTCCTTCATTTCCAATGATGAGGGCGATTTTCCCTTTTGTATTCCACTTATGGCAAGGAGTACCGTTCATATCCGTTCCAAAGGTCCAGAAACCTTCATCCTTAAGTTTATCTAAGGTTTGACTGAGGTTGGTTACTCGGGCAATTGGAACGTGCTCAATAGCACCTGTGGCTGTTTTGGCAACGACAGGAGTAACACCGACAGCACGGTGCTTGGGAATGATGACACCTGAAACATTGGTCGCATCAGCTGTTCGCAAGATTGAACCCAGATTATGGGGATCAGTAAGACCATCCAGAATCAATAGAAGTGGATTTTCTTCTTGGCGTGTTTTGGCAAGGATGTTATCCAGCTCGCTATAGGCAAATTCAGACACTCGTAGAACAAAACCTTGGTGAACAGCACCTTCAGTCATCTCAGAGAGGGATTTTTTTGAAGTCCAAGAAATGGACACCTTCTTTTCTGTAGCCAGTTCTTTGACTTTCTCAACATTCTTACCTCGGAGATCTTCTTGGAGGTAAAGTTTGTTTCCTGTGTTTGCAAGGAGGGCTTCGGTAACGGCGTGGACGCCATAGACAATATCATTTGTTTTCATGCCTCTATTATAACACAAAACCCCGTCTTGCAACGGGATTTTCTTTATTCAAGAATCAGTAAACCATCTTTAACTGCAAATGGGTCTTTTTCATTGATACGGTCGTAAAACATGATTCCGTTGATGTGGTCAATTTCATGCTGAACAACGATGGAATTATATCCTTTAAGTTTGATGCGGTGTTTTTCTCCATCTTTGTCAAAGTAGTCAACAGTGACGCGAGCATGGCGCACCACATAGCCAGGCACGTTGCGGTCAACAGAGAGGCAACCTTCTCCTTCGCCAAGAGCAGCGTCTTGAACAGAGTGAGAGACGATTTTTGGATTGTACATAATGGCTTGAAGGTCGTAGGCTTCCTCTGGAGTTTCTCCTTCTTCAACAATATTAGGCACCAAAACAGCGATAATGCGTTTTGAGATATCTAATTGAGGAGCAGCAAGTCCAACCCCACCGCGTAGCCCCATCTTTTCAGCCATGACAGGATCTTGGGAATGTTTGAGGAATTGCATCATCTTTTCGCCTAGGATAATTTCCTGATCAGATAGGGGGAAAGTAACTTCCTCAGCAACTGCGCGTAGAGTAGGATTCCCTTCGCGAATAATATCTTTCATATCAATTAAGTGAGCAGCTTTTGTAATACGTTCTATAGCAGACATTTTCTCTCCTTTCATTACCTCTACATGATAACACAAAATGACAAGGATTGAAAGTATTACAGCCTTTAGGATTTATAGAAAATAGATAGGATGTTCAATTCATACTCAATGAAAATCAAAGAGCAAACTAGGAAGCTAGCCGCAGGTTGCTCAAAGCACTGCTTTGAGGTTGTAGATAGAACTGACGAAGTCAGCTCAAAACACTGTTTTGAGGTTGTGGATAGAACTGACGAAGTCAGTTACATATATACGGTAAGGCGACGCTGACGTGGTTTGAATTTGATTTTCGAAGAGTATCAATTGTGAAAGAATTACTTATCTGTGATATAATAAAAAGAAAAGGCTTGCATTAGAAAGTAGGGAGAATGAAGATGCAAAGAAGACAAGATAGACATAAACGTGGACCAGTTTTTCGTTTTATGAGGGGGTTTGTAAACTTTTTTAGGAGTTATCGCAAGTGGAGTAATAAGGGATTTGTGGCGATACTCTTGCTAGCAGTTGCTTTATCAATGGGATTGGTCTTGCTGTTTGAAAGTTTCCAAGGAATTCCTTTGATCAGTCAAAAAAAGGATGCCATTTCTAAAGAAGCAAATAAGACCAATCAAAATGCTAAAGATCAGGAAGAGGAAAAAACTGCTAGAATTATGGCTCATGGAGATTTACTTTACCATGATATTATCTATATGTCAGCTAAAAAGGAAGATGGCAGTTATGATTTTCATGAGAATTTTGAGTATGTTAAACCTTGGCTCAAACAGGCTGATTTGGCAATAGGTGATTTTGAAGGAACTATTAATAAAGATCATTATTTAGCGGGGTATCCTTTATTTAATGCTCCTGGTCAAGTAATGGATGCTATTAAAGATGCTGGGTATCATGTTTTAGATCTAGCTCATAATCACATTTTGGATTCGCAAATTGAAGGAGTTATTTCAACGGCAGATGCAATTGAAAAGGCAGGAATGACACCTATTGGAGTTTATACGCACGAGTCACGTGATCAAGCTCCACTCGTTATCAAGGAAGTGAACGGTATCAAGGTTGCACTTTTGGCTTATTCTTATGGATTTAATGGAATTGAGCAAAGTATTTCTCAAGAAGATTATAACCGCTATCTTTCAGACCTAAACGAAGATAAGATGAAGGCTGAAATTGAACGTGCAGAGAAGGAAGCGGATATTACTGTTATCATGCCTCAGATGGGTGTTGAGTATCGCATAGAACCGACTGAAGAGCAAAAGGCTTTGTACCACAAGATGATTGATTGGGGAGCAGATATTATCTTTGGAGGCCATCCACACGTAGTTGAACCATCTGAGATTGTTGAAAAAGATGGAGACAAGAAACTCATTATCTATTCAATGGGGAACTTCATTTCTAACCAACGTATTGAAACAATGACTGGTGTAGACAATGCTAAGTGGACAGAGCGTGGTGTTCTTATGGATGTAACTGTCAAGAAAAACAGTGGAAAAACAACTATTGAAACAGCTAAAGCTCATCCTACTTGGGTCAATAGAACACCAAAGGGAACTTTTTCACCAGAAGGATATCCCCTATATCATTATCAAACCTATATCTTAGAAGATTTTATCGAGGGTGGCAGTCATCGTGATCAGTTAGATGAAGCGACTAAGGAACGAATTGATGCAGCCTATAAAGAAATGAACGAACATGTAGGATTGAAGTGGGATTAGCTTGAATTCAGAGGAAAGTAAATGACGATTAAAGTAATTGCGACAGATATGGATGGGACCTTGCTGGATGCTAGAGGCCAGCTTGATCTCCCACGCTTGGAAAAGATTTTAGATCAGTTGGATCAAAGGGGCGTTCGTTTTGTCATCGCTACGGGCAATGAAATTCACCGTATGAGGCAACTACTGGAGCACTTGGTGGATCGAGTGGTTCTGGTGGTTGCCAACGGTGCTCGTATTTTTGAAAACAATGAACTGATTCAGGCTCAGACTTGGGATGATGTCATTGTCGATAAGGCCTTGGCTTATTTCGAGGGTCGATCGTGTCAGGATCAGTTTGTTGTAACGGGGATGAAGGGTGGTTTCGTCAAAGAAGGTACGATTTTTACAGACCTTGAAAGTTTTATGACTCCAGAAATGATTGAAAAATTCTACCAACGGATGCAATTTGTGGATGAATTAACCTCTGACCTCTTTGGTGGTGTTCTCAAGATGAGTATGGTTGTTGGTGAGGAACGTTTGAGTTCGGTTTTGGAAGAAATCAATGACCTCTTTGATGGCCGCGTTCGGGCTGTATCGAGTGGCTATGGTTGCATTGATATCCTTCAAGCTGGAATTCATAAAGCATGGGGCTTGGAAGAATTACTCAAGCGCTGGGACTTGAATCCCCAACAAATCATGGCTTTTGGTGACAGTGAAAATGATGTTGAAATGCTTGATATGGCTGGAATTGCTTATGCGATGGAAAATGCTGATGATAAAGCCAAAGCTGTGGCGACTGCTCTAGCGCCAGCCAATAGCCAAGGAGGAGTTTACCAAGTCTTGGAAAACTGGTTAGAAAAAGGAGAATGAAGTGGCAGTACAGTTATTAGAAAATTGGCTCCTAAAGGAACAGGGTAAAATCCAAACCAAGTATCGTCACTTAAATCAGGTTTCTGTTGTAGAACCAGACATTCTTTTTATTGGGGATTCCATTGTCGAATATTTTCCTCTGCAGGAACTATTTGGGACTTCGAAGACGATTGTCAATCGAGGCATTCGAGGTTATCAGACAGGGCTGTTACTAGAGAATCTAGATGCGCATCTTTACGGTGGGGCGGTAGATAAAATTGTCCTTTTGATTGGGACAAATGATATCGGAAAAGATGTGCCTGTGAATGAGGCTCTCAATAACCTCGAAGCTATCATACAATCCATTGCTCGCGATTATCCATTGACTGAGATTAAACTGCTTTCTATTTTGCCAGTCAATGAGGGAGAGGAGTATAAGCAGACAGTCTATATCCGCACGAATGGAAAAATTCAGAAATGGAATCAAGCCTATCAAGAGCTTACTTCTGCCTATATGCAGGTAGAATTTGTGCCAGTTTTTGATAGTTTGACAGACCAAGCAGGCCAACTCAAAAAAGAATATACAACTGATGGACTGCACCTTAGTGTTACTGGTTATCAGGTTTTGACAAAAGCCTTGAAAGACTATCTTGTGTAGTTAGTTGATTTCCTTTTTGCATTTTTGAGTTAGATGAGGTATAATGGTTCTATTGTCTTTTGGGGTCGTTACGGATTCGACAGGCATTATGAGGCATATTTTGCGACTCGTGTGGCGACGTAAACGCTCAGTTAAATATAACTGCAAAAAATAACACTTCTTACGCTCTAGCTGCCTAAAAACCAGCAGGCGTGACCCGATTTGGATTGCTCGTGTTCAATGACAGGTCTTATTATTAGCGAGATACGATCAAGTCTTGTCTAGCGGCTTGATAAGAGATTGATAGACTCGCGGTTTCTAGGCTTGAGTTATGTGTCGAGGGACTGTTAAACGAATACATAACCTATGGTTGTAGACAAATATGTTAGCAGATGTTTGGACGTGGGTTCGACTCCCACCGGCTCCATTGATAATTTACATTGTTTTGTAAATCTTTCTAAAACGTTGTTTTTACAACGTTTTTTATTTTATTCTTTGGTATTCTTTTGCAAAAAAAGAATACAACATTTTGTTGTATCCTAAATATTAAATCAAGTCCTGAATTTTCTTAAGTTTTTATCATATTTTCTGTTATAATTAAGGTGCCTTAAGAAAAATAATGAAAAAACTAAATGTTTTTCATATAGTTTTCATTTTTGTGTTATAATTAAGGTGCCTTAAGAAAAATATTAAGGTGCCTTAAGAAAAATAATGAAAAAACTAAATGTTTTTCATATAGTTTTCATTGTTTTAATAGTTTAAAGTCAATCTTATTTTTCTCTAATAGAAAATAATGAAAAAGTAGGTTTAGAAAGAGGTAAGTATCTATGTCTTCTCATAAAAAAGTGTCACTCTCTGAGATTAATCAATCTATCGATACTCCAAATAACAATCATTTCTGGCAAAATTTAAATGCCTTTTTAGGTCCGGGTGCTCTTGTCGCAGTTGGTTATATGGATCCAGGAAACTGGATTACCAGTGTAGTCGGTGGTGCTTCCTATAAGTATAGTCTCTTGTTTGTTATCTTGATTTCATCTCTCATTGCCATGCAACTTCAGCAGATGGCAGGAAAGCTTGGTATTGTAACCCAGATGGACCTGGCTCAAGCAACGGCTCATCATTCACCTAAATGGCTTCGTTATAGTCTATGGGTGATTTTAGAATTAGCCTTGATGGCGACAGATCTGGCAGAAGTTCTAGGTTCAGCGATTGCTCTCAATCTTCTCTTTAAGATTCCGATTATGATAGCAATTCTCTTGACCGTGTTGGATGTTTTTCTCTTATTGCTTCTGATGAAATTTGGCTTTAAGAAGATTGAAGCTATTGTGACAACACTGATTTTAACCATTCTAGCAATTTTTACCTATCTGGTAGCTTTGTCACATCCAAGCTTCCAAGGAATCGTTGAGGGTTATCTACCGAATGCAACCTTATTTGAAAGTCCCTTGCCAGGGCATGAAAGTCAATTAACCTTGGCACTAGGGATCGTGGGAGCAACGGTTATGCCCCATAACCTCTATTTGCATTCTTCCTTGTCACAAACTCGGAAAATCAATCACAAGGACAAGAATGATGTTCGAAAAGCCGTGCGCTTTATGACCTGGGATTCAAATCTCCAATTATCCTTGGCCTTTGTGGTTAACTCCCTTCTATTAATTCTCGGGGCGGCTCTCTTTTTCGGCCATGCATCTGAGATTTCTGCCTTCTCTCAAATGTATAATGCCTTGCAGGATTCTACTATTGCAGGAGCTATAGCTAGCTCGACCTTATCAACCTTGTTTGCCTTGGCTTTATTAGCCAGTGGTCAAAATTCGACAATTACGGGTACCTTGACTGGACAAATCGTTATGGAAGGTTTCTTGCATATGAGATTACCTCAATGGTTCATTCGTTTGGCAACTCGTCTCTTTGCCTTGTTGCCTGTCATGATTGTAGCGGTTCTGTTTGGTCATCAGGAAAAAACATTAGATCAGTTATTGGTTTATTCACAAGTCTTTCTTTCGATTGCTCTTCCATTTTCAATCTTCCCACTGATTTATCTAACTTCTAAGAAATCACTGATGGGAGAATTTACCAATGCCAAATGGAATACCATCCTTGGCTATATCGTTTCCATTATCTTAACAATTCTCAATGTGAAATTGTTATTTGATATTTTCTAAGAAATTCACCCGAGTTATAAAACAAGCATATAAGAAAAAAGATACCCAAGATTTCTTGGGTATCTTTTTTAAAATAAACGGAAGACATGGGATTCGAACCCACGCACGCTGTTACACGCCTACCGCGTTTCCAACACGGCCTCTTAAGCCTCTTGAGTAATCTTCCAATACTTACTCAAATAGTCTACCATAAAGGCTCTTATCTTGCAATAAAAATTTTGGAAATAAGAAAAATGATAGATTTTGAAAGAAAATGACAAAAAGCGCTTGACTTTGAAAGAAAGTGTGATAGAATGAATAGTGTAAACGATAACAGGAGGTGATTCGGTGTTAAAAACAGAGCGGAAGCAACTGATTTTAGAGGAGTTAAATCAACATAATGTAGTTTCTCTAGAAAAATTAGTTAGTTTGCTAGAGACCTCAGAATCAACGGTTCGAAGAGACTTGGATGAATTGGAAGCAGAAAACAAGCTTCGTCGCGTGCATGGTGGAGCAGAATTACCCCATTCCTTGCAGGAAGAAGAAACCATTCAAGAAAAATCTGTCAAAAACCTTCAAGAGAAGAAGTTGTTGGCTCAGAAAGCAGCCTCTCTCATTAAGGAACAAGATGTCATCTTTATCGATGCTGGAACAACAACTGCTTTTTTGATTCATGAATTGGTTAATAAGAATATTACTGTTGTGACAAATTCGATTCACCATGCCGCTCAGTTGGTTGAAAAGCAGATTCCAACTGTCATGGTTGGAGGAAGTGTCAAGATGGCGACAGATGCTAGTATCGGGGGCGTTGCTCTTAACCAGATTAACCAATTGCACTTTGACCGTGCCTTTATCGGGATGAATGGTGTGGACGATGGTTATTATACGACTCCTGATATGGAAGAGGGAGCTGTGAAGCGTGCTATTTTAGAAAATGCCAAACAGACCTATGTCTTGGTGGATTCGTCTAAAATTGGACAAACTTGCTTTGCCAAGGTAGCACCACTCAAACGAGCTATTGTTATCACAAGTCAAGGGCATGAGCTCTTGCAGGCTATTAAGGAGAAAACGGAGGTAATAGAAGTATGATTTATACAGTCACACTCAATCCATCCATTGACTATATCGTTCGTTTGGATCAAGTTCAAGTCGGTAGTGTCAATCGAATGGACAGTGATGATAAGTTTGCTGGTGGGAAAGGAATCAATGTCAGTCGTGTCTTGAAACGCTTGGGTATTCCAAATACAGCGACTGGATTTATCGGAGGTTTTACTGGTGAATTTATCACAGATACTCTGGCAGAGGAAGAAATCGAGACACGTTTTGTCCAAGTGGCAGAAGATACTCGTATCAATGTTAAAATCAAAGCAGACCAAGAGACAGAAATCAACGGGACTGGTCCAAATGTTGAACCAGCTCAGCTAGAAGAATTGAAAGCTATTTTATCTAGTTTGACTGCAGAAGATACAGTTGTCTTTGCTGGTTCAAGTGCTAAGAATCTAGGCAATGTCATCTACAAGGATTTGATTGCCTTGACACGCAAGACTGGTGCGCAAGTCGTTTGTGATTTTGAAGGCCAGACCTTGATTGATAGTTTGGACCACCAGCCACTTTTGGTCAAACCAAACAATCATGAACTTGGAGCGATCTTTGGGGTTAAACTTGACAGTTTGGACCAAATTGAGAAATATGCTCGAGAGTTACTGGTTAAGGGTGCTCAAAACGTCATTATCTCTATGGCTGGTGATGGTGCCCTTCTTGTCACATCTGAGGGAGCTTATTTCGCTAAACCAATCAAAGGAACAGTCAAAAATTCTGTCGGAGCTGGCGATTCTATGGTCGCTGGATTTACAGGTGAATTTGTCAAATCAAAAGACGCAGTAGAAGCCTTCAAATGGGGAGTAGCTTGCGGAACGGCAACCACCTTCTCGGATGACTTGGCAACGGCAGAATTTATTAAAGAAACATATGAAAAAGTTGAGGTAGAAAAAAGATGAAAATTCAAGACCTATTGAGAAAAGATGTCATGTTGCTGGATTTGCAAGCAACTGAAAAAACTGCTGTCATCGAAGAGATGATTAAAAGCCTAACAGAACATGGTTATGTGACAGATTTTGAAATCTTTAAAGAAGGCATTTTGGCTCGTGAAGCCTTGACTTCTACTGGTTTAGGAGATGGTATCGCAATGCCTCATAGCAAAAACACTGCTGTAAAGGAAGCAACTGTTCTATTTGCAAAATCAAACAAGGGTGTTGACTACGAAAGTTTAGATGGGCAAGCAACTGACCTCTTCTTTATGATTGCAGCTCCAGAAGGTGCTAACGACACTCACTTAGCAGCCTTGGCAGAATTGTCTCAATACTTGATGAAAGACGGATTTGCTGACAAACTCCGTCAAGCAACATCAGCTGACCAAGTTATTGAACTTTTTGACCAAGCTTCCGAAAAAACTGAGAAGCCAGTTCAAGCACCTACCAATGACTCTGGTGACTTTATCGTTGCTGTTACAGCTTGTACAACAGGTATTGCCCACACTTACATGGCCCAAGAAGCCCTTCAAAAAGTGGCTGCTGAAATGGGTGTTGGTATCAAGGTCGAAACCAACGGTGCTAGCGGTGTTGGAAATCAACTAACTGCAGAAGATATCCGCAAGGCTAAAGCTGTTATCATTGCAGCAGACAAGGCGGTTGATATGGATCGTTTCGATGGTAAACCATTGATCAATCGTCCGGTTGCTGACGGTATCCGTAAGACAGAAGAGTTGATCAACTTGGCTCTTTCAGGAGAAGCGGAAGTCTACCGTGCTGCTAATGGAGCCAAAGCCGCAACAGCCTCTAACGAAAAACAAAGCCTTGGTGGTGCCTTCTACAAACACTTGATGAGTGGCGTATCCCAAATGTTGCCATTTGTTATCGGCGGTGGTATCATGATTGCCCTTGCCTTCTTGATTGATGGTGCTTTGGGTGTTCCAAATGAAAACCTTGGTAATCTTGGTTCCTACCATGAGCTAGCTTCTATGTTCATGAAAATTGGTGGTGCAGCCTTTGGCTTGATGCTCCCAGTCTTTGCAGGTTATGTTGCCTACTCTATCGCTGAAAAACCAGGTTTGGTAGCAGGTTTCGTGGCTGGTGCCATTGCCAAAGAAGGTTTTGCCTTTGGTAAAATTCCTTATGCTGCAGGTGGTGAAGCAACTTCAACTCTTGCAGGTGTCTCATCTGGTTTCCTAGGTGCCCTTGTTGGTGGATTTATCGCAGGTGCTTTGGTTCTTGCTATCAAGAAATACGTTAAAGTTCCTCGTTCACTTGAAGGTGCTAAATCAATTCTTCTCTTGCCACTTCTTGGAACAATCTTGACAGGATTTGTCATGCTAGCTGTGAACATCCCAATGGCAGCAATCAACACTGCTATGAATGACTTCCTAGGCGGTCTTGGAGGAGGTTCAGCTGTCCTTCTTGGTATCGTTCTTGGAGGAATGATGGCTGTCGATATGGGTGGACCTGTTAATAAAGCGGCCTATGTCTTTGGTACAGGTACGCTTGCAGCAACTGTTTCTTCAGGTGGTTCTGTGGCTATGGCAGCAGTTATGGCTGGAGGAATGGTTCCACCACTTGCCATCTTTGTCGCAACTCTTCTTTTCAAAGATAAATTTACTAAGGAAGAACGAAACTCTGGTTTGACAAACATCATCATGGGCTTGTCATTCATCACTGAGGGAGCGATTCCATTTGGTGCCGCTGACCCAGCTCGTGCGATTCCAAGCTTCATCCTTGGTTCTGCAGTAGCAGGTGGCCTTGTTGGTCTTACTGGTATCAAACTCATGGCGCCACACGGAGGAATCTTCGTGATTGCCCTTACTTCAAATGCCTTCCTTTACCTCGTTTCTGTCTTGGTCGGAGCAATCGTAAGTGGTGTGGTCTATGGTTACCTACGCAAACCACAAGCATAAAAAATAGAAAAATGAAAAGATTGGACCGTTTGGTGCAGTCTTTTTTAAAGAATTTGACAAACAAGTTTTTGAATGATATTCTAAAATAAAACTCATAGAAATGAAAAAACATAATGAGAGTGTTTTAAATGAATATAATTGAATTTATTCTGGATTTGGATTGGAAGAAGATAGTAGAATCAATTTTATCAGCTCTATTAGCTTCTGGAATAATCGGTGGTTTTGGTTACTTAGTAACGAAAAAAATTACAAGAGATTTTCGTATTGCAAAAGAAATGAAATCGTATGGATTTAAAGGTGTAGTGGCAAAGAAAAAGCATTCGACTAGAGAGATTAAAAAGTTATGTAAAAATACTAAAAGATTGGATTTACTTTTTATATCAGGCATTGATTTTTTTCGGAAAATAGAACTGTATTAGAGAATGCTATGAATAATGGAATGAAAATTCGTTTTTTGTGTTCTCAGATCTATACCAATTTTTTATCAGATTTAGAGAAACTTGAGGATAAAGAAGGGTTGCGAAAGTCTGACACAAATATTAGTATCGAAATTGAGGATGTGACTAAAAAATATAGTAAATATATAGAAAGTAGACAAATGGAAATTCGCTATTATTCAACACAATATCGTTTGCCGTTTATGTTGGTTTATAAAAAAAAGAAAAATATGAAGATGACAAAGGCTTTTTTAAGAGTTACTCTGCCTCCATATAATTGGGAGACCAATTTTGTGTTGATAGGTGAACGTAAAACTACTAAAAAAGATGACTTTTTTAAAACTAATAATGATGAAATAGATTTCATTTCTATGATGGAAAAACATTTCGATTGTGTTTGGGAAGTTGCGGATAGGGAAATAGATAGAAAACAAGAAATAAAAAATACAAATTTCGAAGTGAAATCTTAAAAATCTAAACTTTGAGACTTTGATTATTTAAATATAATAACAATTACTTTGAATATAATCATGATAAAGAAGATTGGACCGTTTGGTGCAGTCTTTTTCTCTTTCCGAAATGCCTGTGAAATATGGTATAATAGAAGAATGGCAAACAAGAATACAAGTAAAACAAGACGGAGACCGTCTAAAGCAGAACTCGAAAGAAAAGAAGCGATTCAACGGATGTTGATTTCGTTAGGAATCGCGATTTTATTGATTTTCGCAGCCTTCAAATTAGGGGCTGCAGGTATCACCCTTTACAATTTAATTCGCTTGCTGGTGGGTAGCTTAGCTTATCTGGCAATATTTGGTATCCTGCTCTACCTCTTCTTTTTCAAGTGGATACGAAAACAGGAAGGACTCTTATCAGGATTTTTCACCATATTTGCTGGCTTGCTCTTGATTTTTGAGGCCTACTTAGTTTGGAAATATGGTTTGGATAAGTCGGTTTTAAAAGGAACCATGGCTCAGATTGTGACGGATTTGACTGGTTTTCGAACGACCAGTTTTGCTGGAGGGGGCTTGATTGGTGTCGCTCTTTATATTCCAACCGCCTTTCTCTTTTCAAATATCGGCACTTACTTTATTGGTTCTATCTTGATTTTAGTGGGTGCCCTCCTAGTCAGTCCTTGGTCTGTTTATGATATTGCTGAATTTTTCAGTAGAGGATTTGCCAAATGGCGAGAAGGGCATGAGCGTCGAAAAGAGGAACGCTTTGTCAAACAAGAAGAAAAAGCTCGTCAAAAGGCTGAGGAAGAGGCTAGATTAGAACAAGAAGCTGCTGAAAAAGCCTTACTCGATTTGCCTCCTGTTGATATGGAAACGGGTGAAATTCTGACAGCAGATGTTGTACTTGACGCTCCACCTTTTCCAGAAGAAGATTGGGTGGAACCAGAAATCATCCTGCCTCAACCAGAGCTTGAATTCCCTGAACAGGAAGATGGCTCTGATGATGAAGATGTACAGGTTGATTTTTCAGCCAAAGAAGCCCTTGAATACAAACTTCCAAGCTTACAACTCTTTGCCCCAGATAAACCAAAAGACCAGTCGAAAGAGAAGAAAATTGTTCGAGAAAATATCAAAATCCTAGAAGAAACCTTTGCTAGCTTTGGTATCAAGGTGACGGTGGAACGGGCCGAAATTGGGCCATCAGTGACCAAGTATGAAGTTAAGCCAGCAGTGGGTGTACGGGTCAACCGCATTTCCAATTTAGCAGATGACCTCGCTCTAGCCTTGGCAGCCAAAGATGTCCGAATCGAAGCACCTATCCCAGGGAAATCTTTAGTGGGAATCGAAGTGCCTAACTCTGAGATCGCGACAGTTTCTTTCCGAGAACTATGGGAACAGTCTCAAACGAAAGCAGAAAATCTCTTGGAAATTCCTTTAGGGAAGGCTGTTAATGGAACCGCAAGAGCTTTTGACCTTTCTAAAATGCCCCACTTGCTAGTCGCAGGTTCAACGGGTTCAGGAAAGTCAGTAGCTGTTAACGGCATTATCGCTAGCATCCTCATGAAGGCGAGACCTGATCAAGTTAAATTTATGATGGTCGATCCTAAGATGGTTGAGTTATCTGTTTACAATGATATTCCCCACCTCTTGATTCCAGTCGTGACCAATCCACGCAAGGCTAGCAAGGCCCTGCAAAAGGTTGTGGATGAAATGGAAAATCGTTATGAACTCTTTGCCAAGGTGGGAGTTCGGAATATTGCAGGTTTTAATGCCAAGGTAGAAGAGTTCAATGCCCAGTCTGAGTACAAGCAGATTCCGCTACCGCTCATTGTCGTGATTGTGGATGAGTTGGCTGACCTCATGATGGTTGCCAGCAAGGAAGTGGAAGACGCTATCATTCGTCTCGGACAGAAGGCACGTGCTGCAGGTATCCACATGATTCTTGCAACTCAGCGTCCATCCGTTGATGTCATCTCTGGTTTGATTAAGGCCAATGTTCCGTCTCGAGTGGCATTTGCGGTTTCATCAGGAACAGACTCCCGTACGATTTTGGATGAAAATGGAGCAGAAAAACTTCTTGGTCGAGGAGACATGCTCTTTAAACCGATTGATGAAAATCATCCAGTTCGTCTGCAAGGATCCTTTATCTCGGATGATGATGTTGAACGCATCGTAAACTTCATCAAGGCTCAGGCTGATGCGGACTATGATGAGAGTTTTGATCCAGGTGAGATTTCTGAACATGAAGGTGAATTTTCAGATGGTGAATCTGGTGGAGATCCGCTTTTTGAAGAAGCCAAAGCTTTAGTCATTGAGACCCAGAAAGCCAGCGCATCCATGATTCAGCGTCGTTTGTCAGTTGGATTTAACCGTGCGACCCGCCTTATGGAAGAACTCGAAATGGCAGGTGTCATCGGTCCAGCTGAAGGTACCAAACCAAGAAAAGTTTTACAACAATAAAAAATAGCTTCTTTCCAAGTTTGGAAGGAGGCTATTTTAGTGATTATTGATTGCTTTTATTTTCTGAAGTTGGAGTAGTGGACTGTTTTTCATTTTCAGTGGCAGGTTTACTTGGAGCAGGTGTAGTAGAGTCCTGAGTTGCTGCTTTCTGCTCTTCTTTTTTCTCTTCCTTGACGCTAGATTTTGGTGCTTCTTCTTGTTGTGTTTTTTCTTGGGTAGTGTTAGTTTCCTTATTGGGACTGGTGTTTTCCTTAGGGACTTCCTTTTGAATTTCTTTGACAATGGTTGTCGTCTGGCTTGTCGTAGGTTCTTTTTTAGTATTTTTGTTATTATCCAAGGCGTTCATAATCGTGATACTAGCGGTAATCAAGCCAAGGATACTAGCGATAGTCGCAACGGTTTTTTGAAAGACTGTAAAGCCTTTTTTGATGTGTTCTGTTTTTGGTTTTGAAGTTCTACGATAATTAGACATACATTCTCTCCTTTGATTAAAATTTATTATACCGCATTTCTTTAAAAAAATCTTAAAAAAAGAGGAATTGCCCTTTCTTGTCGCAGGCTCCGTTTCATGATACAATAGAAGGAGTGATTTTAGAAAGCGTGAGAAAACATGATTTACTTTGATAATTCGGCGACGACCAAGCCCTATCCTGAAGCCCTTGAAACCTATATACAGGTGGCTTCAAAAATTTTAGGAAATCCATCTAGTCTCCATCGTTTGGGAGATCAAGCAACACGAATTTTAGATGCTTCCCGTCAGCAAATTGCAGATTTGATTGGCAAGAAAAGTGATGAAATCTTCTTTACCTCTGGTGGAACAGAAGGGGATAACTGGATTATCAAGGGTGTGGCCTTTGAAAAAGCCCAGTTTGGCAAGCACATCATCGTATCATCCATTGAACATCCGGCAGTCAAAGAGTCAGCCCTCTGGTTGAAAAGTCAAGGTTTTGAAGTGGATTTTGCTCCAGTTGATAACAAAGGATTTGTGGATGTTGAAGTATTAGCAGATTTGATAAGACCTGATACGACCCTCGTTTCCATCATGGCAGTTAACAATGAAATTGGCTCGATTCAACCTATTCAAGCTATTTCAGAACTGTTAGCAGACAAGCCGACTATTTCCTTCCACGTTGATGCGGTTCAGGCACTTGCTAAGATTCCAACTGAAAAGTATCTGACAGAACGAGTGGATTTTGCGACTTTCTCTGGTCACAAGTTCCACGGAGTTCGTGGTGTTGGTTTTGTCTATATCAAGTATGGCAAGAAGATTACGCCTCTTCTTACAGGTGGTGGTCAGGAACGTGATTACCGTTCGACAACTGAAAATGTGGCAGGAATTGCAACGACAGCCAAGGCCCTCCGTTTATCTATGGAAAAGCTAGATATCTTTAGGAGCAAGACTGGGCAGATGAAGTCAGTGATTCGTCAAGCACTTCTGGACTATCCAGATATTTTTGTCTTTTCAGATGAGAAAGACTTTGCCCCTCATATCCTGACTTTTGGAATCAAGGGTGTTCGTGGTGAAGTCATCGTTCACGCCTTTGAAGACTATGATATTTTCATCTCAACGACCTCTGCTTGTTCGTCCAAGGCAGGGCAACCAGCCGGAACCCTGATTGCTATGGGAGTGGACAAGGATAAGGCCCAGTCAGCTGTGCGTCTTAGCCTAGACCTTGAAAATGATATGAGTCAGGTCGAGCAGTTTTTGACCAAGTTAAAATTAATTTACAACCAAACTAGAAAAGTAAGATAGGAGCATTCATGCAGTATTCAGAAATTATGATTCGCTACGGTGAGCTGTCAACCAAGGGTAAAAACCGTATGCGTTTCATCAATAAACTTCGTAATAATATTTCAGACGTTTTGTCTATCTATCCCCAAGTTAAGGTAACAGCAGATCGCGACCGTGCCCATGCTTACCTCAATGGAGCAGATTACACGGCAGTTGCAGAATCTCTCAAACAAGTCTTTGGAATTCAAAACTTTTCCCCTGTTTATAAGGTTGAAAAATCTGTAGAAGTTCTGAAGTCTGCTGTCCAAGAGATTATGCAGGACATCTACAAGGAAGGCATGACCTTTAAGATTTCTAGCAAGCGTAGCGACCACAACTTTGAATTGGATAGTCGTGAACTCAACCAAACACTTGGAGGAGCTGTTTTTGAAGCCATTCCAAATGTGCAAGCTCAAATGAAAAGTCCTGACATCAATCTTCAGGTGGAGATCCGTGAAGAAGCTGCCTATCTTTCTTATGAAACCATTCGTGGGCCTGGTGGTTTGCCAGTTGGAACTTCAGGTAAAGGCATGCTCATGTTGTCGGGAGGGATTGATTCACCTGTAGCTGGTTATCTAGCTTTGAAACGTGGGGTGGATATTGAGGCTGTTCACTTTGCTAGTCCACCATATACTAGTCCCGGTGCCCTTAAAAAAGCCCAAGATTTGACTCGTAAATTGACCAAGTTTGGAGGCAATATCCAGTTTATCGAAGTACCTTTCACAGAGATTCAAGAGGAAATCAAAGCCAAAGCGCCAGAAGCCTACCTTATGACCTTGACCCGTCGTTTTATGATGCGTATTACTGACCGTATTCGTGAGGTACGAAATGGTTTAGTTATCATCAATGGGGAAAGTCTAGGTCAAGTAGCCAGCCAAACCCTTGAAAGTATGCAGGCTATCAATGCTGTTACCAACACTCCCATCATTCGTCCAGTTGTGACCATGGACAAGTTGGAAATCATTGATATTGCACAAGAAATTGATACCTTTGACATTTCAATCCAACCGTTTGAGGACTGCTGTACGATTTTTGCACCTGACCGTCCAAAAACAAATCCTAAGATTAAGAATGCAGAGCAGTATGAAGCACGTATGGATGTTGAAGGTTTAGTTGAGCGAGCAGTGGCTGGAATTATGATTACTGAGATTGCACCTCAAGCTGAAAAAGATGAAGTGGATGACTTGATTGACAATCTGCTCTAATCAGAAAATCCAAAAGAATTTAGAAAATTAAATGAAAAAGTTAGTTTTTAATTCCAAAAATGGAAGCAAAACTAACTTTTTTTCTATAATTGTGATATAATAAAATAAAATTTTGAATATAGAGAGTTTTCTGACAATGAATCAATCCTATTTTTATTTAAAAATGAAAGAACACAAACTCAAGGTTCCTTATACAGGTAAGGAACGCCGTGTACGTGTTCTTCTACCTAAAGATTATGAGAAAGACACGGACCGCTCCTATCCTGTTGTATACTTTCATGACGGGCAAAATGTTTTTTATAGCAAAGAGTCTTTCATTGGACACTCATGGAAGATTATCCCAGCCATCAAACGAAATCCGGATATCAGTCGCATGATTGTCGTTGCTATTGACAATGATGGTATGGGGCGGATGAATGAGTATGCGGCTTGGAAGTTCCAAGAATCTCCTATCCCAGGCCAGCAGTTTGGTGGTAAGGGTGTGGAGTATGCTGAGTTTGTCATGGAGGTGGTCAAGCCTTTTATAGATGAGACCTATCGTACAAAAGCAGACCGCCAGCATACAGCCATGATTGGTTCCTCACTAGGAGGCAATATTACCCAGTTTATCGGTTTGGAATACCAAGACCGAATTGGTTGTCTAGGGGTCTTTTCTTCTGCAAACTGGCTCCACCAAGAAGCTTTTAATCGCTATATCGAGCGCCAGAAACTATCGCCTGACCAGCGTATCTTTATCTATGTGGGAACGGAAGAAGCGGATGATACAGACAAGACCTTGATGGCTGGCAATATCAAACAAGCCTATATCGACTCGTCGCTTCGCTATTACCATGATTTGATAGCAGGGGGAGTACACTTGGGCAATCTTGTTTTGAAAGTTCAGTCTGGTGCCATCCATAGTGAAATCCCTTGGTCAGAAAATCTACCCGATTGTCTGAGATTTTTTGCAGAGAAATGGTAAGTTAGAAAAGGAGAAAGCAAATGCATATTGAAAACCTTAGCCACTGGAGTGGCAATCTTAACCGTGAAATGTACCTTAACCGTTATGGTCATGCTGGGATTCCAGTTGTGGTCTTTGCTTCATCAGGTGGTAGTCACAACGAATACTATGATTTTGGTATGATTGATGCCTGTGCCTCTTTTATCGAGGAAGGCCGTGTCCAGTTCTTTACCCTATCTAGTGTGGATAGTGAGAGCTGGTTGGCTACTTGGAAAAATGCTCATGACCAGGCGGAAATGCACCGTGCCTACGAACGTTATGTGATTGAGGAGGCTATTCCTTTTATCAAGCACAAGACAGGTTGGTTTGATGGCATGATGACGACAGGTTGCTCAATGGGCGCCTACCATGCACTCAATTTCTTCCTTCAGCATCCAGATGTCTTTACCAAGGTGATAGCTCTTAGTGGTGTTTACGACGCACGTTTCTTTGTCGGCGATTACTACAATGACGATGCTATTTACCAAAACTCGCCAGTAGATTATATCTGGAACCAGAACGACGGCTGGTTTATTGATCGTTACCGTCAGGCAGAGATTGTGCTTTGTACGGGTCTTGGTGCCTGGGAACAAGATGGTCTACCATCTTTCTACAAGCTCAAAGAAGCCTTTGACCAGAAACAAATTCCAGCCTGGTTTGCTGAATGGGGACATGATGTCGCCCACGACTGGGAATGGTGGCGCAAACAAATGCCTTATTTCCTCGGCAATTTCTATTTATAAAAGGAGTTACCTATGAATTACCTTGTTATTTCTCCCTACTATCCACAAAACTTTCAACAGTTTACCATCGAACTAGCTAATAAAGGCATCACCGTCTTGGGGATTGGCCAAGAACCATACGAGCAATTGGATGAGCCCTTGCGCAATAGCTTGACCGAGTATTTTCGTGTTGATAATCTTGAGAATATAGATGAAGTCAAACGTGCAGTTGCTTTCCTTTTCTATAAACATGGCCCGATTGACCGCATCGAGTCTCATAATGAATACTGGCTTGAGCTGGATGCAACACTCAGAGAACAATTCAATGTCTTTGGTGCCAAACCAGAGGATCTCAAAAAGACGAAATTTAAGTCTGAAATGAAGAAACTTTTCAAAAAAGCAGGTGTCCCCGTGGTACCTGGAGCTGTTATCAAGACGGAAGCAGATGTAGATCAAGCTGTGAATGAAATTGGCCTTCCAATGATTGCCAAACCTGACAATGGAGTGGGAGCAGCCGCAACCTTTAAGCTCGAGACAGAAGACGATATCAATCACTTCAAGCAAGAATGGGACCATTCGACCGTTTATTTCTTTGAAAAATTTGTCTCTTCCAGCGAAATTTGCACCTTTGATGGTCTTGTGGACAAGGATGGTAAAATTGTCTTCTCAACAACCTTTGATTACGCCTATACACCGCTTGATCTCATGATTTACAAGATGGACAATTCTTATTACGTTCTCAAGGATATGGATCCTAAATTACGTAAATATGGTGAGGCAATTGTCAAGGAATTTGGCATGAAAGAACGGTTCTTCCATATTGAGTTCTTCCGTGAAGGGGATGATTACATTGCCATTGAGTACAATAACCGTCCTGCAGGTGGTTTTACAATTGATGTTTATAACTTTGCTCATTCCTTGGACCTCTATCGTGGCTATGCAGCTATTGTAGCAGGAGAAGAGTTCCCAGCGTCAGAATTTGAACCTCAGTATTGTTTGGCTACTTCTCGCCGTGCAAATGCTCACTATGTTTATTCAGAAGAGGATTTGCTTGACAAATATAGCCAGCAGTTCAAGGTTAAAAAAATCATGCCAGCTGCCTTCGCAGAACTTCAAGGAGATTACCTTTATATGCTGACAACTCCTAGTCGACAAGAAATGGATCAGATGATTAAGGACTTTGGTCAGCGTCAGGCTTAAGAGACTATAGGATTAAGGAAAATGACTTTCTTAATCCTTTTGTTTTTTATAAGAAATAAAACCGCTTTCTTATATAATCTTTCGGAAAAGTAGTTGCTAAAAGATATAAAAATTGATAGAATAAGGATTGTCTAAAAAATTTTAAGGAGAATCTATCAAATGGATTTCACATGGGCAATTAAATATGCCACTGAATTTTTGGGAACTGCTATTTTGATCATTCTTGGAAATGGTGCAGTTGCCAACGTTGAACTTAAAGGTACGAAAGGTCACCAAAGTGGCTGGATCGTTATCGCTGTTGGTTATGGTATGGGGGTTATGATCCCAGCATTAATGTTTGGTAACGTATCTGGAAACCACATCAATCCAGCCTTCACTCTTGGACTTGCAATCAGCGGTCTTTTCCCTTGGGCACAAGTTGCGCCTTATATCATCGCACAAGTTTTGGGTGCTATCTTTGGTCAAGCCTTGGTTGTGGCAACACACTGCCCATACTACTTGAAAACTGAAAATCCAAACAACATCTTGGGTACTTTCTCAACAATTTCAAGTTTGGATAATGGTACAAAAGAATCACGTTTTGCAGCAACTGTTAATGGTTTTGTAAACGAGTTTGTTGGTTCATTTGTTCTTTTCTTCGCAGCCCTTGGTATGACTAAAAACTTCTTTGGTTCTGAAGTGCTTCAATACATGAAACAAATGGCTAGTCAAGCAGGTCAAAATGTTGACTTTTCTGATTTAGCAATCAAAGCCCAAGTAGCACCACATACTGCTTCAGGACTTTCAGTAGCTCACTTGGCACTTGGTTTCCTTGTTATGGCTTTGGTAACATCACTTGGTGGACCTACAGGACCTGCCTTGAACCCAGCCCGTGACTTGGGACCACGTCTCCTTCATGCTTTCCTTCCAAAATCAGTTCTTGGTGAGCACAAAGGCGATTCAAAATGGTGGTACTCTTGGGTACCAGTAGTAGCACCGATTGCAGCAGCAATTGCGGCAGTAGCTATCTTCAAATTCCTTTACCTATAAGAAATTGAAACCGAGGATTTCCTCGGTTTTTTTAGATGAAATTTTACGAAAAATTGGTAAATTTGAGCATAATATCTTGTAAAAAATTCTAAAATCCTATAAAATAAAAAGTGACGGAGGAATTTATGAATGTAAATCAGATTGTACGGATTATTCCTACTTTAAAAGTTAATAATAGAAAATTAAATGAAACATTTTATATTGAAACCCTTGGCATGAAGGCCTTATTAGAAGAGTCAGCCTTTCTGTCACTAGGCGACCAAACAGGTCTTGAAAAGCTGGTTTTAGAAGAAGCTCCAAGTATGCGCACTCGTAAGGTAGAGGGAAGAAAAAAACTAGCTAGATTGATTGTCAAGGTGGAAAATCCCTTAGAAATCGAGGCCTTATTAGCTAAAACAGATTCGATTCATCAATTATATAAAGGTCAAAATGGCTACGCTTTTGAGATTTTTTCACCCGAAGATGATTTGATTTTGATTCATGCGGAAGATGACAGAGCAAGTCTAGTAGAAGTAGGAGAAAAGCCAGAATTTCAAACAGATCTGGAGTCAATTTCTTTAAGTAAATTTGAAATTTCTATGGAATTACATCTCCCAACTGATGTCGAAAGTTTCTTGGGAGTATCTGAAATTGGGGCGTCACTTGATTTTATCCCAGCTCAGGGTCAAGATTTGACTGTGGACAATACGGCTACTTGGGATTTATCTATGCTCAAGTTCTTGGTCAATGAATTAGATATAGCAAGTCTGCGCCAGAAGTTTGAGTCTACTGAATATTTTATTCCTAAGTCTGAAAAATTCTTCCTTGGTAAAGATAGAAATAATGTTGAATTGTGGTTTGAAGAAGTATGAAGTGGACCAAGATTATTAAAAAAATAGAAGAACAAATCGAGGCAGGGATTTATCCCGGAGCCTCTTTTGCATATTTTAAGGACAATCAATGGACGGAGGTCTATTTAGGCCAGAGGGACCCAGAGCATGGCTTGCAGACAGAGGCAGGACTAGTTTATGACCTAGCTAGTGTCAGTAAGGTTGTTGGGGTTGGCACCGTTTTTACTTTTTTGTGGGAAAACGGTCAATTAGATATTGACAGACCAGTAACCGATTTTTTAGCTGAGAGTGATTATCCAGACATCACTATTCGCCAGCTCTTAACTCACGCTACAGATCTTGATCCTTTTATTCCCAATCGTGATCTTTTAACAGCATCTGAATTAAAGGAAGCTATGTTTCATCTCAAGAGACGAAGTCAGCCATCCTTTCTTTATTCGGATGTCCATTTTTTACTTTTGGGCTTTATTTTGGAAAGAATCTTTAATCAAGACTTGGATGTGATTTTACAAGAACAAGTCTGGAAACCTTGGAGAATGACGGAAATCCAATTTGGACCTGTTGAGCGTGCTGTTCCAACAGTCAGAGGTGTGGAGGCAGGAATAGTGCATGATCCCAAGGCTCGCCTCCTGGGCAGACATGCAGGTAGTGCTGGTTTGTTTTCGACTGTAAAGGATTTACAAATCTTTTTAGAACACTATTTAGCAGATGATTTTGCAAGAGATTTGAGTCAAAATTTTTCTCCTTTGGATGACAAGGAACGTTCTTTGGCATGGAATTTGGAGGGAGATTGGCTAGACCATACGGGCTATACAGGTACCTTTATCATGTGGAATCGTCAGAAGCAAGAAGCGGCTATTTTCCTATCGAATCGTACCTATGAAAAGGATGAGAGGGCTCAATGGATTGTAGACCGCAATCAAGTAATGGACTTGATTCGCAAAGAAGAGTAAGGAGAGACATGTCAAACAGTTTAAAAGGGACTTTATTAACAGTTGTGGCTGGTATTGCTTGGGGCTTGTCAGGAACGAGTGGCCAATATCTGATGGCACACGGAATTTCAGCTCTGGTCTTGACCAACTTGCGCCTTTTAATCGCTGGTGGGATTCTCGTGCTCTTGGCTTATGCTACTGCAAAGGATAAAATGCTGGCCTTTTTAAAGGATAGAAAAAGTTTGCTGTCTCTTCTTATTTTTGCTCTAATTGGTCTCTTCCTCAACCAATTCGCCTATCTAACTGCTATTCAGGAGACCAATGCAGGAACAGCGACTGTGCTTCAGTATGTTTGTCCTGTTGGGATTTTGATTTATAGCTGTATCAAGGATAAGGTGGCGCCGACGCTGGGAGAGATAGTTTCCATCATATTAGCCATCGGAGGAACCTTCCTGATCGCAACTCATGGGCAGTTGGACCAGTTATCCATGACACCTGCAGGCCTGTTCTGGGGTCTATTTTCTGCTCTGACTTACGCCCTTTATATCATTTTGCCCATATCTTTGATTAAGAAGTGGGGGAGCAGTTTGGTCATTGGTGTGGGAATGGTCATAGCAGGTTTTGTCGCCCTTCCTTTTACAGGGGTTCTACAGGCCAATATACCGACTAGTCTTGATTTTCTCCTTGCGTTTTCAGGCATTATCCTTATCGGGACTGTCTTTGCCTATACAGCTTTCCTTAAAGGAGCCAGTCTGATTGGACCGGTCAAGTCAAGCTTGTTGGCTTCAATTGAGCCAATTTCGGCGGTTTTCTTTGCCTTCCTAATTATGAATGAACAATTTTATCCCATTGATTTTCTTGGCATGGCAATGATTTTAATTGCAGTAACTCTGATTTCGTTGAAAGATTTACTCTTAGAAAAATAAAAAGACTCTTTGTCCGTGACAGAGAGTTTTTGCATAGTATTTTATACTCAATGAAAATCAAAGAGCAAACTAGGAAACTAGCCNNATTTTCGAAGAGTATTAATTATTTTCAAGATAAAATTCAAAGCGTTCGCCTACATATTGACTTTTTACGTATTCAAAAGCAGTTCCATCTTCTAGGTAGGAAACCTGAGTCAGCCCAAGAATAGCATGTCCTTTTTCAACTTCTAAATAGTGAGCGATTTTTTCCTTAGCGAGGCGAGCATAGATGGTCTGCTGTGATTTGCCGATACGGTATCCATATTTTTGCAGTGTTTGGAAGAAATGACTGGTGATTTCTTCTTTTTTAAAGTTCTTAATGAATTTTTCAGGAATAGAAGCAACTTCATAAACCAGAGGAACATTGTCGGCATAGCGAACACGTTCCATTCGGATAATATTCTCCGTTGGAGAAATTCCTAGCTTGGCAACTTCCTGCTCATTGGGAATGGTTTTTCTGTAAGAAATGAGCTGGCTAGAGGGAACTTTACCTTGGGACTTAACAATTTCAGTAAAACTGGTTGTCCCTCGCATCTTTTCTTGTACACGTGTACTGGATACAAAGGTGCCACTTCCTACACGGCGCTCTAAGACGCCTTCTTCAACTAATAGAGATACGGCTTGGCGGAGGGTCATGCGACTGACCGCAAACTGCTCTGCTAAGTCTCGTTCACTGGGAAGTCTTTCACCAATGGACCAACGGTGCTCGTCAATATCCTTTTTAATCTGATCGTGGATTTTCATATAAGCTGGTAGCATGTTTTCACTTCATTTCTATCTTTTCTCTATTGTACCCTAATAAACTAGAAAAAGTCAAACTTCGCCTTGTTTAGTTGGTAATTCGCCCTTATTTGTGATAGAATATTGAAAAAGATATTTCTTTTGAGAAAGGAAAAAGATGAGCAACATTTCAACTGATTTGCAAGATGTAGAAAAAATCATCGTACTGGACTATGGTAGCCAATACAACCAGCTGATTTCACGCCGTATCCGTGAGATTGGTGTTTTTTCAGAACTAAAGAGCCATAAAATTTCAGCTGCTGAAGTTCGTGAAATCAATCCTGTAGGAATCATCCTTTCAGGTGGTCCAAACTCTGTATACGAAGATGGTTCATTCGATATTGACCCAGAAATCTTCGAACTTGGCATTCCTATTTTGGGAATTTGTTACGGTATGCAGTTATTGACCCATAAACTTGGAGGAAAAGTTGTCCCTGCAGGTGACGCTGGAAATCGTGAATACGGTCAATCAACCCTAACTCACACACCATCAGCTCTTTTTGAATCAACACCTGATGAACAGACTGTTTTGATGAGCCATGGTGATGCGGTTACTGAGATTCCTGCTGACTTTGTTCGTACTGGAACATCAGCTGACTGCCCTTATGCAGCCATTGAAAACCCAGATAAACACATTTACGGTATCCAATTCCACCCTGAAGTTCGCCATTCTGTATACGGAAATGATATCCTTCGTAACTTTGCCCTTAACATTTGTAAGGCTAAAGGCGATTGGTCAATGGATAACTTCATTGATATGCAGATCCAAAAAATTCGTGAAACCGTCGGTGATAAACGTGTCCTTCTTGGACTTTCAGGTGGTGTTGACTCCTCAGTTGTTGGAGTTCTTCTCCAAAAAGCGATTGGCGATCAATTGATCTGTATCTTCGTGGATCACGGTCTTCTTCGTAAAGGAGAAGCGGATCAAGTTATGGACATGCTTGGTGGTAAGTTTGGTTTGAATATTGTCAAAGCAGACGCAGCTAAACGCTTCCTTGACAAACTTGCTGGCGTTTCTGACCCTGAACAAAAACGTAAAATCATCGGTAACGAGTTTGTCTATGTCTTTGATGACGAAGCAAGCAAGCTCAAAGATGTGAAATTCCTTGCTCAAGGTACCTTATATACAGACGTTATCGAGTCTGGTACGGATACAGCTCAAACCATCAAGTCACACCACAACGTTGGTGGTCTTCCAGAAGACATGCAGTTTGAACTCATCGAACCACTCAACACTCTTTATAAAGACGAAGTTCGTGCACTTGGTACAGAGCTTGGTATGCCAGACCATATCGTATGGCGCCAACCATTCCCAGGACCAGGTCTTGCTATCCGTGTCATGGGTGAAATCACTGAAGAGAAACTGGAAACAGTTCGTGAGTCAGACGCTATCCTGCGTGAGGAAATTGCTAAAGCTGGCCTTGACCGTGATATCTGGCAATACTTCACAGTTAACACAGGCGTTCGTTCAGTCGGTGTTATGGGTGATGGTCGTACATATGACTACACGATTGCAATCCGTGCCATCACCTCTATTGATGGTATGACTGCTGACTTTGCCAAAATTCCTTGGGAAGTCCTTCAAAAAATCTCAGTACGTATCGTAAATGAAGTGGATCATGTGAACCGTATCGTCTATGATATTACAAGTAAACCACCTGCAACAGTTGAATGGGAGTAGTCATCTAAGGACTAATTTATGTAGTTTAATGAGCCAGTATCTTTGGGTACTGGTTTTTACTTTTCTAGACTTTTTGGCTACTTGTTAAAATTGGGTTAATTTTCGACAGTTTATCAGTCATTATGCAAAGCATATACTCAATGAAAATCAAAGAGCAAATTAGGAAGATAGCCGCAGGTTGCTCAAAACAGTGTTTTGAGGTTGCAGATGGAAGCTGACGTGGTTTGAAGAGATTTTCGAAGAGTATTAAAAGATTAGAATTGTCAAAACAATCCGTCTAGGCTTGATTTTATCCTTTATTTACTATAAAATGAGAAGGAAAAATGTCAAACTTTTATATTGCAAATAGGAGAAATCATGACAAAAACATTAAAACGTCCTGAGGTTTTATCACCTGCAGGGACTTTAGAGAAGCTAAAAGTAGCTGTTCAGTATGGGGCAGATGCTGTCTTTATCGGTGGTCAGGCCTATGGTCTTCGTAGCCGTGCAGGTAACTTTACCTTTGAACAGATGGAAGAAGGCGTGCAGTTTGCGGCTAAGTATGGAGCTAAGGTCTATGTAGCTGCCAACATGGTGATGCACGAAGGAAATGAAGCTGGTGCTGGTGAGTGCTTCCGTAAACTGCGTGATATCGGGATTGCAGCAGTTATCGTATCTGACCCAGCCTTGATTATGATTGCAGCGACAGAAGCGCCTGGTCTTGAAATCCATCTCTCTACCCAAGCAAGTGCCACTAACTATGAAACCCTTGAGTTCTGGAAAGAGCTAGGCTTAACACGTGTCGTTTTGGCGCGTGAGGTTTCAATGGAAGAATTAGCAGAGATTCGCAAACGCACAGATGTTGAGATTGAAGCCTTTGTACACGGAGCCATGTGTATTTCTTACTCTGGTCGTTGTACTCTTTCAAACCACATGAGTATGCGTGATGCTAACCGTGGTGGTTGCTCTCAGTCATGCCGTTGGAAATACGACCTTTACGATATGCCATTTGGGAAAGAACGTAAGAGTTTGAAGGGTGAGATTCCAGAAGAATTTTCAATGTCAGCCGTTGATATGTCTATGATTGACCATATCCCAGATATGATTGAAAATGGTGTGGACAGTCTAAAAATCGAAGGACGTATGAAGTCTATTCACTACGTATCAACAGTAACCAACTGCTACAAGGCGGCTGTGGATGCCTATCTTGAAAGTCCTGAAAAGTTTGAAGCTATCAAACAAGACTTGGTGGACGAGATGTGGAAGGTTGCCCAACGTGAATTGGCAACAGGTTTCTACTATGGTACACCATCTGAAAATGAGCAGTTGTTTGGTGCTCGTCGTAAAATTCCTGAGTATAAGTTTGTCGCTGAGGTAGTTTCTTATGATGAGGCGACACAAACAGCAACTATTCGTCAACGGAACGTGATTAACGAAGGCGACCAAGTTGAGTTTTATGGTCCAGGTTTCCGTCATTTTGAAACTTATATCGAAGATTTACATGATGCCAAAGGCAATAAAATCGACCGCGCTCCAAATCCAATGGAACTATTGACTATTAAAGTCCCACAACCTGTTCAAGCTGGAGACATGGTTCGAGCTCTCAAAGAAGGTCTTATCAATCTTTATAAGGAAGATGGAACCAGTGTCACAGTTCGTGCTTAATAAACATAAAATAAGAACTACTAACAGTAGGTTGACCTTAATCCGAGATTCTCCTCTCGGATTTTGTGTTGCTTTCATTAAATTTACAGGTAAGACTTGCTAGCTTCAGTAAATATACACAAGTTTTTCAGAATAGAGTGAAATCCGAAAGAAAATGGAAATAATTTTTATTAAACGCTTCCAATAGCGGTTAAAAGTTGACAAATTTAAATTTTAGGACTACACTAAGTAAGTAAATTTTATTTTAAAGGAGAATTCGTTATGAATTTAACATTTTTAGGCTTATGTATTGCCTGTATGGGCGTATCTGTCGGTGAAGGTTTATTGATGAATGGACTGTTTAAATCAGTAGCACGCCAACCAGATATGCTTTCTGAGTTTCGTAGTTTGATGTTTTTAGGTGTTGCCTTTATTGAAGGAACTTTCTTTGTAACTCTTGTCTTCTCATTTATTATCAAATAAATACATGGAACGAGAAGAAAAGGGAGGATTTTAGATGGAAGAAAGTATTAATCCAATCATCTCTATTGGTCCTGTTATCTTCAATCTGACTATGTTAGCCATGACCTTGTTGATTGTGGGAGTTATTTTTGTCTTTATTTATTGGGCAAGCCGCAATATGACCTTGAAACCCAAAGGAAAGCAAAATGTACTTGAGTATGTCTATGACTTTGTTATTGGATTTACAGAACCTAACATTGGTTCGCGCTACATGAAAGATTACTCACTCTTTTTCCTTTGTTTATTTCTTTTCATGGTGATTGCCAATAACCTTGGCTTAATGACAAAGCTTCAAACGATCGATGGGACTAACTGGTGGAGTTCGCCAACCGCTAATTTACAGTATGACTTAACCTTATCTTTTCTTGTCATTTTGTTGACACATATAGAAAGCGTTCGTCGTCGTGGATTTAAAAAAAGTATAAAATCTTTTATGAGTCCTGTTTTTGTCATACCGATGAATATCTTGGAAGAATTTACAAACTTCTTATCTTTGGCTTTGCGGATTTTTGGGAATATCTTTGCAGGAGAGGTCATGACGAGTTTGTTACTTCTTCTTTCCCACCAAGCTATTTATTGGTATCCAGTAGCCTTTGGAGCTAATTTGGCTTGGACTGCATTTTCTGTCTTTATTTCCTGCATCCAAGCTTATGTCTTTACTCTTTTGACATCTGTGTATTTAGGGAATAAGATTAATATTGAAGAGGAATAGAAAGGAGTAACTGATGCACG
The DNA here is from genome assembly GCF_013277455.1 of Streptococcus sp. 5346. Taxonomy (GTDB): domain Bacteria; phylum Bacillota; class Bacilli; order Lactobacillales; family Streptococcaceae; genus Streptococcus. The sequence goes on along the minus strand of NZ_VMMY01000001.1, from coordinate 27,486 downwards.
TAACAGTAGGTGAATTGATTGGTAATTTTATTTTAATCACTGGCTCTTTTATTCTTTTGCTAGTCTTGATTAAAAAATTTGCATGGTCTAATATTACAGGCATTTTCGAAGAAAGAGCTGAAAAAATTGCTACTGATATTGACAGTGCTGAAGAAGCCCGTCAAAAAGCAGAAGTATTGGCTCAAAAACGCGAAGATGAATTGGCTGGTAGCCGTAAAGAAGCCAAGGCAATCATTGAGAATGCGAAAGCAACAGCTGAGAAAAGTAAGGCTAGTATTTTAGTAGATGCTAAACTAGAAGCAGGACGCTTAAAAGAAAAAGCAAACCAAGAAATTGCTCAAAACAAAGCTGAAGCTTTACAAAGCGTTAAGGGTGAGGTAGCAGATTTGACCATCAGCCTAGCTGGTAAAATCATCTCACAAAACCTTGACGGTCATGCCCATAAAGAACTCATTGATCAGTATATCGATCAGCTAGGAGAAGCTTAATGGACAAGAAAACAGTAAAGGTAATTGAAAAATACAGCATGCCTTTTGTCCAATTGGTACTTGAAAAAGGAGAAGAAGCCCGTATCTTTTCAGACTTGACTCAAATCAAGCAAGTTGCTGAAGAAACAGGTTTACCTTCTTTTTTAAAAAAAGTGACAGTAGATGAGTCTGACAAGAAAAAAACGATTGCTTTTTTCCAAGACTCTGTGTCACCTTTATTACAAAACTTTATCCAGGTTCTGGTCTACAATCACAGAGCAAATCTTTTTTATGATGTGCTTGTAGATTGCTTGGACCGACTTGAAAAAGAAACAAATCGATTTGAAGTGACGATTACGTCAGCTCATCCTTTAACAGATGAACAAAAGAGTCGTTTGCTCCCTTTGATTGAGAAGAAAATGTCTCTGAAAGTAAGGAGTGTAAAAGAAGAAATCGATGAAAGTCTCATTGGTGGTTTTGTTATTTTTGCCAATCACAAGACAATTGATGTGAGTATTAAACAACAACTTAAAGTTGTTAAAGAAAATTTGAAATAGAAAGTGGTGTTCTTTTGGCAATTAACGCACAAGAAATCAGCGCTTTAATTAAGCAACAAATTGAAAATTTCAAACCCAATTTTGATGTGACTGAAACAGGTGTTGTAACCTATATCGGGGACGGTATCGCGCGTGCTCATGGCCTTGACAATGCCATGAGTGGAGAGTTGTTGATCTTTGAAAACGGCTCTTATGGTATGGCTCAAAACTTGGAGTCAACAGACGTTGGTATTATCATCCTAGGTGACTTTACAGATATTCGTGAAGGCGATACAATCCGCCGTACAGGTAAAATCATGGAAGTCCCAGTAGGTGAAAGTCTGATTGGTCGTGTTGTGGATCCGCTTGGTCGTCCGGTTGACGGTCTGGGAGAAATCCACACTGATAAAACTCGTCCAGTAGAAGCGCCAGCTCCTGGTGTCATGCAACGTAAGTCAGTCTCAGAACCATTGCAAACTGGTTTGAAAGCTATTGACGCCCTTGTACCGATTGGTCGTGGTCAACGTGAGTTGATTATCGGTGACCGTCAGACAGGGAAAACAACCATTGCGATTGATACAATCTTGAACCAAAAAGATCAAGATATGATCTGTATCTATGTCGCAATTGGACAAAAAGAATCAACAGTTCGTACGCAAGTAGAAACACTTCGTCAGTACGGTGCCTTGGACTACACAATCGTTGTGACAGCCTCTGCTTCACAACCATCTCCATTGCTCTTCCTAGCTCCTTATACTGGGGTTGCCATGGCGGAAGAATTTATGTACCAAGGGAAGCATGTTTTGATTGTATACGATGATCTATCAAAACAAGCGGTAGCTTATCGTGAACTGTCACTCTTGCTTCGTCGTCCTCCAGGTCGTGAAGCCTTTCCAGGGGATGTTTTCTACCTTCACAGCCGTTTGCTTGAGCGCTCAGCTAAAGTTTCTGATGAACTTGGTGGTGGATCAATTACAGCCCTACCATTTATCGAGACACAAGCAGGAGATATCTCTGCCTATATCGCAACCAACGTGATTTCTATCACTGATGGACAAATCTTCCTTGGTGATGGTCTCTTCAATGCGGGTATTCGTCCAGCCATCGATGCGGGTTCATCTGTATCGCGTGTAGGTGGTTCTGCACAAATCAAAGCCATGAAGAAGGTTGCTGGTACACTTCGTATCGACCTTGCTTCATACCGTGAGTTGGAAGCTTTCACTAAGTTTGGTTCTGACTTGGACGCAGCAACACAGGCTAAGTTGAACCGTGGACGTCGTACCGTTGAGGTCTTGAAACAACCTGTTCACAAACCCTTACCTGTTGAGAAACAAGTAACCATTCTCTATGCTTTGACACATGGTTTCTTGGATACTGTTCCAGTAGATGATATTGTTCGTTTCGAGGAAGAGTTCCATGCCTTCTTTGACGCTCAACATCCAGATATTTTGGAAACCATTCGTGATACAAAAGACTTGCCAGAAGAAGCAGTCTTGGATGCTGCGATTACAGAGTTTCTCAATCAAACCAGCTTCCAATAAGAATAGAGGTGTCAGATGGCAGTATCTCTAAATGATATTAAAACAAAAATCGCCTCAACAAAAAATACGAGTCAAATCACTAATGCCATGCAAATGGTATCGGCTGCTAAGCTAGGTCGCTCTGAAGAAGCAGCTCGCAACTTCCAAGTTTATGCTCAGAAGGTTCGCAAACTTTTGACAGATATTCTTCATGGTAATGGAGCTGGTGGTTCAACTAATCCCATGTTGATTAGCCGTCCTGTGAAGAAGACAGGCTATATCGTCATCACTTCAGACCGCGGTTTGGTTGGAGGTTATAATTCCTCTATTCTGAAAGCCGTTATGGAGTTGAAAGAAGAATACCACCCAGACGGTACAGGTTTTGAAATGATCTGTATTGGTGGAATGGGAGCTGATTTCTTTAAGGCTCGTGGTATTCAACCACTTTATGAACTACGTGGCTTGGCAGACCAACCTAGCTTTGATCAAGTTCGTAAGATTATTTCAAAAACTGTTGAAATGTACCAAAATGAACTTTTTGATGAGCTTTATGTCTGCTACAACCACCATGTCAACACGCTAACCAGTCAAATGCGTGTGGAACAAATGCTTCCGATTGTTGACTTGGATCCCAATGAAGCGGATGAAGACTACAGCTTGACTTTTGAATTGGAAACCAGCCGAGAAGAAATTTTGGAGCAGTTGTTGCCTCAGTTTGCAGAAAGTATGATTTACGGTGCTATTATTGATGCCAAGACAGCTGAAAATGCTGCCGGTATGACAGCCATGCAAACAGCGACAGATAATGCTAAGAAAGTCATCAATGATTTGACAATTCAGTATAACCGTGCCAGACAGGCGGCGATTACACAAGAAATTACAGAAATCGTAGCAGGAGCTAGTGCCTTAGAATAGGCTCTAGTCCAGCTCGTATGAAAATGAACTTAGGACCTAGTTGAGCTAGGAACCGACAGTATCTTATATAGAATAGGAGAAGGAGATGAGTTCAGGTAAAATTGCTCAGGTTATCGGTCCCGTTGTAGACGTCTTGTTTGCAGCAGGGGAAAAACTTCCTGAGATTAACAATGCACTTGTCGTCTACAAAAATGACGAAAGAAAAACAAAAATCGTCCTTGAAGTAGCCTTGGAGTTGGGAGATGGTATGGTCCGTACTATCGCCATGGAATCAACAGATGGTTTGACTCGTGGAATGGAAGTATTGGACACAGGTCGTCCAATCTCTGTACCAGTAGGTAAAGAAACTTTGGGACGTGTCTTCAACGTTTTGGGAGATACCATTGACTTGGAAGCTCCTTTTACAGAAGACGCAGAGCGTCAGCCAATTCATAAAAAAGCTCCAACTTTTGATGAGTTGTCTACCTCTTCTGAAATCCTTGAAACAGGGATTAAGGTTATCGACCTTCTTGCCCCTTACCTTAAAGGTGGTAAAGTTGGACTTTTCGGTGGTGCCGGAGTTGGTAAAACCGTCTTAATCCAAGAATTGATTCACAACATTGCCCAAGAACACGGTGGTATTTCAGTATTTACTGGTGTTGGGGAACGTACTCGTGAGGGGAACGACCTTTACTGGGAAATGAAAGAATCAGGTGTTATCGAGAAAACAGCCATGGTATTTGGTCAGATGAATGAGCCACCAGGAGCACGTATGCGTGTTGCCCTTACTGGTTTGACAATCGCTGAATACTTCCGTGATGTGGAAGGCCAAGACGTGCTTCTCTTTATCGATAATATCTTCCGTTTCACTCAGGCTGGTTCAGAAGTATCTGCCCTTTTGGGTCGTATGCCATCAGCCGTTGGTTACCAACCAACACTTGCTACGGAAATGGGTCAATTGCAAGAGCGTATCACATCAACTAAGAAGGGTTCTGTAACCTCTATCCAGGCTATCTATGTGCCAGCGGATGACTATACTGACCCAGCTCCAGCAACAGCCTTCGCTCACTTGGATTCAACAACCAACTTGGAACGTAAGTTGGTACAATTGGGTATCTACCCAGCCGTTGACCCACTTGCTTCAAGTTCACGTGCCTTGGCACCTGAAATCGTTGGAGAAGAGCACTATGCAGTTGCTGCTGAAGTAAAACGTGTCCTTCAACGTTACCATGAATTGCAAGATATCATTGCTATCCTCGGTATGGATGAGCTTTCTGATGAAGAAAAAACCTTGGTGGCTCGTGCCCGTCGTATCCAGTTCTTCTTGTCACAAAACTTCAACGTTGCGGAACAATTTACTGGTCAGCCAGGTTCTTATGTTCCAGTTGCTGAAACTGTACGTGGCTTTAAGGAAATCCTTGATGGTAAACATGACCACTTGCCAGAAGATGCCTTCCGTGGCGTAGGTTCTATCGAAGATGTGATTGCAAAAGCTGAAAAAATGGGATTTTAAGAGGTGATCTATGGCTCAGTTAACTGTCCAGATCGTGACACCAGATGGTCTCGTCTATGATCACCATGCCAGCTATGTATCGGTTCGAACTCTGGATGGTGAGATGGGGATCTTGCCACGACATGAAAATATGATTGCGGTTTTAGCAGTTGATGAAGTAAAGGTAAAACGTATTGATGATGAAGATCACGTGAACTGGATTGCAGTAAACGGCGGCGTTATTGAAATTGCCAATGATATGATCACAATCGTCGCTGACTCTGCAGAACGTGCTCGTGATATCGATGTCAGTCGTGCAGAACGTGCCAAACTTCGTGCAGAACGTGCAATTGAAGAAGCACAAGACAAGCACTTGATTGACCAAGAACGTCGTGCGAAGATTGCTTTGCAACGTGCCATTAACCGTATTAATGTCGGAAATAGACTATAAGAAAAAAATGAACTTGAAAATTCCAAGTTCATTTTTTATGGTGTTTTAAGGAGCAAAACGGATGCAGACTGCTTCGGGAACATGGAAGTCGTTGGAGAGTTCTGCTAGACGACCATTGTCACAATTACGTTTAAAGACAGTTGCATTGTCAGAGTCTTGATGGACAACAATGAGAAATTTTTGGTCGGGTGTCAAATCAAAATCACGTGGAGTCTGACCATGCGTTGGAACGATTTCTAATAACTCTAAGCTACCGTCCGCAAGGATGGTATATACTGCGATAGAATCATGGCCACGGTTAGAAGCGTAGAGGTATTTACCGTCTTTAGAGAGACGAATAGCAGCGGTTCCATTAAAGCCTTCGTAAGCTTCTGGTAAAGTTGAAATAACCTGCATACGTTCAAATTCGCCAACACCATCGTAGATTAAAACCTCGATAGTACTATTGAGTTCACAAATGAGATAAGCAATTTTATAATGGTTATGGAAAACGATATGACGAGAACCAGCTCCAGGAATACTATTGTAGGTATAGAGTTTAGACAGTTTCCCTTCTTGATCAAGGTCATAAGTGATGACTTGGTCAGTTCCCAAGTCGCAGGTCACTAGATAGTGGTCAGGTGTTAAATCTGTATAGTGGACATGGGGGGAAGCTTGATTTTCATGTGGACCTTGGCCACTGTGTTGATCTACATCACTAAGTAAAAGGCTCCCATCCTTCTGACGTTTATAAACAAGGACCTGTCCCTTGTGGTAGTTGGCTGCATAGACCAAATTACGCTTTTCATCGACAGCAACATAACAGTGGGGAGCTCCCTCCTCAACAACATGATTTAACAAAGTCCCGTCAGTTTGATAGGCTGCAATTCCCCCCTTATCGTCTTGACTACCAACGGTGTATAAATGTTGGTGCTGGTCAAAGGCAAGGTAGGTTGGACTTGGCTCAGCTGCAAAAAGTTCTAGGTTTGAAAGCAGACCAGTTTCTGTATCAAAGTCAGCCTTGTAAATCCCTTGGGAAGTCCGACGTGTATAAGTTCCAAAATAAACAGTTTCTTTCATAACGTTACCTCTATATAAAGATAAGACTATTATATCACAAAAACAAGCCAATTAAAGACATCCAATTAGATGTAAGCACTTTAAAAAAGAGTTATTTTGATTTAAAAATGGTATAATGAGAGAACGATAGAAAGGAAGTATTTATGGAGCAAAAAGAGAAACATTTTAGCCTATCTTGGTTTTTTAAGTGGTTTTTAGATAACAAGGCAATTACGGTATTTTTAGTAACCTTATTATTGGGACTGAATCTTTTTATTTTAAGTAAGATTAGTTTTCTATTTTCACCTGTTTTAGACTTTTTAGCAGTTGTGATGTTGCCAGTCATTCTGTCTGGTTTGTTATATTATTTGTTGAATCCTATTGTTGATTGGATGGAAAAACACAAAGTCAATCGCGTCATAGCCATCAGCATTGTCTTTGTCATCATAGCTCTCTTTATCATTTGGGGCTTGGCAGTCGCCATTCCAAATCTGCAACGTCAGGTTTTGACCTTTGCAAGAAACGTTCCTGTTTACTTAGAAGATATAGATAGGATTGTTAATGGATTGGTAGCCCAGCACCTGCCAGATGATTTCAGACCTCAGTTAGAGCAGGTTTTGACAAACTTCTCTAGCCAGGCTACAGTTTGGGCGAGCAAGGTTTCATCTCAGGCAGTCAACTGGGTGAGCGCCTTTATTAGCGGGGCATCTCAAGTGATTGTTGCCTTGATTATCGTTCCTTTCATGCTCTTTTATCTCTTGCGTGATGGGAAAGGCTTGCGTAACTATTTGACCCAATTTATGCCAAGAAAATTGAAAGAACCTGTTGGACAAGTTTTATCAGATGTGAATCAACAGTTGTCCAACTATGTTCGAGGGCAAGTGACAGTGGCTATTATTGTAGCAGTAATGTTTATCATCTTCTTCAAGATTATTGGTCTACGCTATGCGGTTACGCTTGGTGTTACTGCTGGTATTTTAAATCTGGTTCCTTATCTTGGTAGCTTCCTAGCCATGCTTCCTGCCCTAGTATTGGGCTTGATTGCTGGACCAGTCATGCTTTTGAAAGTAGTGATTGTCTTTATCGTAGAACAAACTATTGAAGGCCGTTTTGTCTCTCCATTGATTTTGGGAAGTCAATTAAACATCCATCCCATTAATGTTCTCTTTGTCTTGTTAACTTCAGGTTCCATGTTTGGCATCTGGGGAGTTTTACTTGGTATTCCAGTTTATGCCTCTACTAAAGTTGTCATTTCAGCCATTTTCGAATGGTATAAGGTAGTTAGTGGTCTATATGAATTAGAGGACGAGGAAGTCAAAAGTGAACAATAGTCAACAGATGTTACAGGCTTTGGAAGAGCAAGATTTAGTTAAGGCAGAGCACTATTTCGTTAAAGCTTTAGAAAATGATTCAAGTGACCTTCTTTATGAGTTAGCCACCTATCTAGAAGGAATTGGTTTTTATCCTCAGGCCAAGGAAATTTATCTGAAAATTGTAGAGGATTTTCCAGAGGTTCATCTTAATCTAGCAGCCATTGCTAGCGAGGATGGTCAAATCGAAGAAGCTTTTGCTTACCTAGAGGAAATCCAACCTGACAGTGACTGGTATGTTTCGGCTTTGGCTCTGAAGGCGGACCTTTATCAGCTGGAAGGTTTGACAGATGTGGCGCGTGAGAAATTGTTAGAGGCCTTGACTTACTCAGAAGATCCTCTCTTGATATTGGGCTTGGCAGAGTTGGATAGTGAGTTGGAAAATTACCAAGAGGCCATTCAAGGCTATGCCCAGTTAGATAATCGCTCGATTTATGAGCAAACGGGCATTTCTACCTATCAACGGATTGGCTTTGCCTATGCTCAGTTAGGGAAATTTGAAACAGCTACAGAGTTTTTAGAAAAAGCTCTGGAGTTAGAATATGATGATTTAACAGCTTTTGAGTTGGCCAGTCTTTACTTTGATCAAGAAGAATATCAAAAAGCCGTCCTCTACTTTAAGCAGCTTGATACCATTTCACCTGACTTTGAAGGCTATGAATATGGTTATAGCCAGGCCTTACACAAGGAGCATCAAGTTCAAGAAGCCCTGCGTATCGCTAAGCAAGGGTTGGAGAAAAATCCATTTGAAACTCGCCTCTTGCTGGCTGCTTCACAATTTTCTTATGAATTACATGATGCTAGTGGTGCAGAAAATTACCTCCTTACTGCTAAAGAAGATGCTGAGGATACGGAAGAAATCTTACTCCGTCTAGCAACTATTTATCTGGAGCAGGAGCGTTATGAGGATATTCTAGACTTGCAAAGCGAGGAGCCAGAAAATCTTTTGACCAAGTGGATGATTGCTCGCTCTTATCAAGAAATGGACGATTTAGATACTGCCTATGAGCATTACCAAGAGTTGGCAGGAGATTTGAAGGACAATCCCGAGTTTCTGGAACGCTATATCTATCTCTTGCGTGAATTGGGACATTTTGAAGAAGCCAAAGTCCATGCTCACGCTTACTTAAAACTGGTTCCAGATGATGTGCAAATGCAAGAACTGTTTGAGAGATTGTAAGAATGTTTAAACATATAGAACTGTAGTTTATCTCTTTTGATAGCTACGGTTTTTATTTGTATATGATAGAATTTTTTTACAAAAATAGTTGGTTATTTAGTTTATTTATGCTATAATAGGAGCAATTATTTTTAGGAGGTGTCAGTATGTCTTATTTGTTTGAGATATTACCGAGTTTATTGAGCGGTGCAAGCATGACTTTACAGGTCTTTGTGCTGGTCTTGATTTTTTCTATTCCCTTGGGCGTTTTGATTGCCTTTGCCTTGCAAGTCCATTGGAAGCCCCTCCATTATCTGATTAACATTTACATCTGGATTATGCGGGGAACCCCCTTACTCTTGCAATTAATCTTTATCTATTATGTGCTGCCAAGTATTGGGATTCGTTTGGATCGTCTTCCTGCGGCTATTATTGCTTTTGTTCTCAATTATGCGGCTTACTTTGCAGAAATTTTCCGTGGGGGAATTGACACTATTCCAAGAGGACAGTATGAGGCTGCCAAGGTCTTGAAGTTTAGCCCTTTTGACACAGTGCGCTATATTATCTTGCCCCAAGTGACCAAGATCGTGCTTCCTAGTGTCTTTAACGAAGTTATGAGTTTGGTCAAGGATACTTCTCTGGTATATGCTCTAGGAATTTCTGATCTTATCTTGGCGAGTCGAACAGCTGCCAACCGTGACGCCAGTCTGGTTCCTATGTTCTTGGCAGGTGCTATTTACTTGATTTTGATTGGTATTGTGACTATTCTTGCCAAAAAAGTTGAGAAGAAGTACAGTTACTATAGATAGGAGGTTGCCATGTTAGAATTACGAAATATCAATAAGAAATTTGGAGACAAACAAATCTTGTCTAATTTCAGTCTAAGTATTCCTGAAAAGCAAATCCTGGCTATCGTTGGGCCTTCCGGCGGAGGTAAGACAACTCTCTTACGTATGCTTGCGGGTCTTGAAACCATTGATTCTGGGCAAATCTTTTATAATGGACAACCTTTAGAGCTGGATGAATTGCAGAAGCGGAATCTACTGGGATTTGTCTTCCAAGATTTTCAACTGTTCCCTCATTTATCAGTTCTGAACAATTTGACCTTATCGCCTGTGAAGACCATGGGAATGAAGCAGGAGGAGGCTGAGAAGAAGGCGCGTGGTCTCTTGGAACAGTTAGGACTGGCAGGGCATGCAGACGCCTATCCATTCTCATTATCTGGTGGGCAAAAGCAACGGGTGGCCTTGGCGCGTGCTATGATGATTGACCCAGAAATCATTGGCTACGATGAACCAACTTCTGCCTTAGACCCAGAATTACGCTTAGAAGTGGAAAAATTGATCTTGCAAAATAGGGCACTTGGCATGACCCAGATTGTGGTTACCCACGATTTACAGTTCGCTGAAAATATCGCGGATCAGATTCTCAAGGTTGAGCCTAAGTAGGAGGTGCCAATGACTAATAAGAAAATTGCTTTGGTATTGGTTTCGCTCCTGACTCTCTTTTTAACAGCTTGTACCCAGAAGGCTAGCGATCCAAAGCAGGATAACTGGAATAAGTATCAAGAGCAAGGCAGTATAACCATTGGTTTTGATAATACCTTTGTACCCATGGGATTTGAAGAAAAGAATGGCCAATATACGGGCTTTGATATTGACTTAGCACAAGCTGTCTCTGAAAAATTAGGTTTTAAGGTTCAATTTCAGCCAATTGACTGGGATATGAAGGAGACGGAACTGCAAAATGGAACTATAGATGCCATCTGGAATGGCTATTCTGCCACTGATGAACGTCGAGAGAAGGTTGCCTTTAGCATTCCTTATATGGAAAATCAGCAGGTTTTAGTCGCGAAGAAAAGCCAGCAGATTCATTCGGTAGAGGATATGAAGGATAAGACCTTGGGAGCGCAAGCCGGTTCCTCTGGTTATTTAGATTTTGAAGCCCAGCCAGACTTACTGAAAAATCGTGTTAAAGATCAGAAGGCCAATCAATATCAGAGTTTCAATGAAGCCTTGATTGACTTAAAGAATGATCGGATTGATGCTTTGTTGATTGACCGAGTATATGCAAATTACTATCTCCAGTCTGAGGGGATATTAAATGACTACAATGTCTTTTCGGCTGGATTTGAAAGTGAATCCTTTGCAGTCGGAGTTAGACCAGCTGACAAAAGATTACTACAAGCTTTAAACCAAGCCTTTATTGAACTATACCAAGAAGGAAAGTTCCAGGAAATCAGCCAAAAATGGTTTGGAGAAGATGTGGCAACAAAAGAAGTGAAAGAAGAACAGTAATATAAAATAGTGGCTGAGACTGCGTTTTGATTAGCAAAACGTAGTTTTTTTCATCAAAAAAATCCTCTGACAAGTACCAGAGGATAAGAGCTTATTTCATTGTTGGGAAGAGCAATACATCACGGATAGTGGTTGTATCAGTGAGAAGCATGCAGAGACGGTCAATACCGATTCCCAAACCACCTGTTGGAGGCATACCGTATTCAAGGGCTTCAATGTAGTCGTAGTCGATGCCTGTCGCTTCATCATCACCAAGTTCTTTGGCTTTTGCTTGGGCTTCGAAACGGCTAAGTTGGTCGATTGGATCGTTCAACTCAGTAAAGGCATTACCGTACTCCTTAGTCATGATGAAGAGCTCGAAACGGTCAGTAAAGCGTTGGTCTTCAGGATTTTTCTTAGCTAGTGGAGATACAGCTACTGGATGTCCATAGACAAAGGTTGGTTGGATTAAGGTTTCTTCAACAAACTCTTCAAAGAAGGCATTGATGATGTGGCCAACTTCAGTGTAGTGTTTCTCAACTGGAACTTTCTTCTCAGCAGCGATAGCTTTAGCTTCTTCCAAAGTCATGTCTTGCCAGAAATCTACACCAGTAATTTCTTTGATAGCATCCACCATGTGAACACGTTTAAATGGTTCATTGATTTTGATTTCAGTACCTTGGTAGTTGACTGGACCATCGCCTTTAACTGATTTAGCAGCATGTTGGATAATACCTTCAGTCAAGTCCATGATGTCTTGGAAGTCTGCATAAGCTTGGTAAACTTCGATAGAAGTAAACTCAGGGTTATGAGTAGCGTCCATTCCTTCGTTACGGAAGATACGGCCAATTTCATAAACGCGTTCCATACCACCCACGATAAGGCGTTTCAAGTGAAGCTCAGTCGCGATACGAAGCACCATGTCAATGTTTTGGGCATTGTGGTGGGTGATAAATGGACGCGCAGATGCTCCACCAGCCTCATTGTGAAGAACAGGTGTTTCCACTTCAAGGAAACCTTTTTGGTCAAGGTAACGACGAATTTCAGAGATGATTTTTGAACGAGTGACAAAACGCTCGAAGCTTTCACGGTTAGAAATCAAGTCAAGGTAACGTTTACGGTAAATTGTTTCAACGTCTGTCAAACCGTGGAATTTCTCAGGAAGTGGGCGAAGTGCTTTAGACAAGTGTGTAATGTGAGTCGCCTTGATAGAGAGTTCTCCCATATCCGTACGCATCACTTCACCTTCGACACCAAGGAAGTCACCAAGGTCTGCTTTTTTGAAGATTTCGTAGTTTTCTTCACCGACAGCATCCTTACGAACGTAGATCTGGATTTGACCTTCACGGTCTTGAAGGTGGGCAAATCCTACTTTACCTTTACCACGTTTAGTTACCAAGCGTCCTGCGATAGTAGCTGTTTCGTTTTTATCGTGTAATTGTTCTTTATCGAGGTCAGCAAATTTATCTTTTAATTCTTGTGAATTTGCAGTGCGTTCAAAGCGTTTTCCGAAAGGATCGATTCCTTGTTCACGGAGTGCAGCCATTTTTTCACGGCGAACGATCTGCTGGTCATTTAGTTCTTCCATATGTTCTGTTGACATGGGATCCTCCTAGTTTTACTCAAAATTGAATACGATGAGTCATTTTTTGCGATACTCCCATTTTATCATAAATAACCAAGAAATTCACGGATAATCTTTCAAAACTAAAAAGAACTTGACGCTAAAATCAAGTTCTGTTATTGATAGGAAGTATCATTCCAAGTATCGAGAGTGAATGTTTCAAAATCATGGGTTTCTAGAATGGTTAGGCTGGCATTTGCTAGACCGCCATCTTTACGAAGAAGTGGTTCTTTATAACCTAGAAGAGTACGAAGACTGGCAGTAAGATTAGCACCGTGACCGACAATTAGAATACGCTCAGCAGGACTATCTTTTAATGATTTGATAAATTGGATGGTCCGTTGCGTGGTGCTATAGAGGGATTCAGCTCTGAACATTTGAGTGTCAAACTTGGCAAGATTAGATCGGAAAGCCTGGATTTGTTGCGGGTAAATAGCTTCCAAGGTTGCAATTTTCAAACCTTCTAACTTCCCAAGTTGCCATTCACGGAGATTAGGGACACTTTTTAAAGGACAGGACACCTTGAGTTGACTTTGGATAATCTCGGCAGATCTGATCGCTCGAGGTAAATCACTTGAATAAATCTGATTAAAAGGAATTTCCTTGAGATACTGGCCAAGTTGTTTTAGGGTTTCAATGGATTCAGGAAGAAGGGGGGAATCTCCACTAGCACCTTGAAAACGACCTTCTTGGTTCCAGACAGTACGACCGTGGCGGACAAAGTAGAGTTTCATTACTTGCTGTCCTCCAAGATATCTACAAAGTCAGCCTTTACAAAGCTAGCCAAGTCTTGTGGTGCGACGATAATGCTGTGACCAACTTCTCCAGCAGAGACAATCATTTGATCCAAGTCTAGAGCAATCTTATCGATAAAAATGGGATAATTGTGTTTCTGACGAATTCCGACAGGATTATTGGCTCCATGAATGTAACCAGTTGTTTTTTCCAAATCCTTTTGTGGAATCATGCTCACTTTTTTATTGCCAGAAATTTTAGCTAGTTTCTTTTCAGACAAGTGTTGGGTGATAGGGACAATTCCGATAATCGGTCCTGTTTTATCTCCCAAAAGCGCCAAGGTTTTGAAAATCTGATCTCGTTCATAACCTTGAGGCAGCTCTCCTTCCAGGGCGTTGATTTGAATCCCCTGATGAGGGATAGCTGCTTTAGATAGGATTTGTTCCACCAATGTTTTTTTGATTTTAACTTTTTTTGCCATTATTTATACTTATCCTCCAATTGGCTCATCCAAATACCAAGCCAGATTCCCAGTGCAAAGAAGAAGGCGATGATGACATACCCAACAAGAGAAAGGCCAGTGTATTGGATACTTTCAGCGTTTCCTGCATTTGGAATCAAGATCAAAAGAGTACTTGATAAGACGATACCGATGATGAAATGATAGACACGTGAGTGGTAGTTGTTTAAGGCATAATCCATCAATTTTGAAAAAATGATGAGAGTTGCACCTGCCCCGATTCCAATCGGGAAGAAGGTTCCCAAGAGGTCAAAGGTTTTAAAACCAGTCAACATAGGAGCATAGAGACCCAAAATCAAAAGTAGATTTGATGGACTGAGTCCAGGAACTAATACGCCAAGAGCCAGCAGTGCACCAGCTAGGACGAAATTAAGAAAGCTGGCACTTAAGGTTCCAACAACAAAGTTTAAGGCATAGAGTCCTAATCCAGAAATGATAAAGGTTATCCAGAACCAAGCTAAATCAATCTTGTCTCGGTCAGATTCTCGAGTTGATTCTTTGAGAAGGCTAGGAACTGTACCAATGATGGCACCCGCAAAGCTCCATAAGACAAAGACCTGATAATTTTCAAGCAGGTATTCAATCGGGTAGGAAAATAAGCCGATTCCCAGAAGCATACCAATCGCAACTGGAATAAAGTACAAAACATTTTCTTTAAAGTCTTTAAAGGGATGGGCCAGAAAGCCAATCATCCGTTCATAAATTCCTAAAATTGCTGCTAGAACCCCTCCGGAAATTCCCGGTAGGATAAATCCAAGAGCAATCACAATCCCTTTAATAAGGCGTGCTAACCATGAGAGCATATGTTTCCTCCAACTATTTCTATTTCAAAAAATCCTTACTATATTGTATCACAATCAAACACAAAAAGAAAAAGCAAATGCTAAACAAATGCTTTTAAGGTTTTAAAAAGAGTTTTCTAAAGGTTTCTTCTTTGTTTTTTAAGGAAGAGATGACGTTGATATCTAAATCGTGGTCAAAGCCAGCAATTTTCCCTTTAGATGTGTATTGGTGAATATCATAATCTAAGTCCGTATTAGGTTTGCTTTCGAAAAATCCAGTATTTGAACCATAGGAAGGAATCCAAACAGACGTAAACTTGTCCGTATCAATACTGTGTTCTTCCATGAAGTAGACCCCAACGTAGATTCCGATATTTTTTGCACCTAGCGATTCTAGTTTTGCACGAAAGGCTTCAACACCTTCGTTCATATTGGACATGGTTTTATCTTCCACATCTAGCCAATAGTAGCTAGGGCTGTATGGAGATGAAGCGTTATAAAAAACTTCAGCAGCCTTTTCCATTTCTTGGACACTTTTTCCAGCTACATAGGCATAGACACCAACTGGGACATTTCGTTTTTGAAACTCGGTAATATGGGTTTTAAAGGCCTTATCTACCCCATTAACAAAGGAAGCATCGTTTTCTTTTAAAGACTGAGCGCCACTATGGACACGAACGATAGCTCCTGAAATGTTTTGGGACAGAGTATCGTAATTAATTTCTTCAGGCCGTTGCCAACCAGAAACATCAATCACCGGTTTATCTATATTGTGTAGCGCTTGCGATTCTACTTGCGCGATATTTGACTTTGTTTTTACAGGATGGTCCTCAAAACGAGGGCGATTGATGATTAAAATGAAAATTATGATCCCAAAAAAACTAAATAAAATAAGTGGATGAATTTGTTTTCTCATATCTCATAATTTTACCCTAAAAATGAAAAAAAATCAAAAAAAATGGGTTAAGGAAGAGACTTTAGAGCATTTTTTCATTCAAGGGCGCGGAATGATTTGAAATATGGTATAATAAAAGGGAATTTCTAGAGAAAAGAGAAGATTATGTCAAATTTTGCCATTATTTTAGCAGCGGGTAAAGGGACTCGCATGAAATCTGATTTGCCAAAAGTTTTGCACAAGGTTGCGGGTATTTCTATGCTTGAACATGTTTTCCGTAGTGTGGGAGCTATCCAACCTGAAAAGACAGTAACAGTTGTCGGACACAAGGCAGAATTGGTTGAGGAGGTCTTGGCTGGACAGACAGAATTTGTGACTCAATCTGAACAGTTGGGGACTGGTCATGCGGTTATGATGACAGAGCCAATCTTAGAAGGTTTGTCAGGTCACACCTTGGTCATCGCAGGAGATACTCCTTTAATCACAGGTGAAAGCTTGAAAAACTTGATTGATTTCCACATCAATCATAAAAATGTGGCCACTATCTTGACTGCTGAAACGGACAATCCTTTTGGTTATGGGCGAATTGTTCGTAATGACAATGCTGAGGTTCTTCGGATTGTTGAACAAAAGGATGCCACAGATTTTGAAAAGCAAATCAAGGAAATCAACACTGGAACTTATGTTTTTGACAACGAGCGTTTGTTTGAGGCTCTGAAAAATATCAATACCAATAATGCTCAAGGTGAATACTATATTACAGACGTCATCGGTATTTTCCGTGAAGCTGGTGAAAAAGTTGGTGCTTATACTTTGAAAGATTTTGATGAAAGTCTTGGTGTAAATGACCGTGTGGCACTTGCGACAGCTGAGTCAGTTATGCGTCGTCGCATCAATCATCAGCACATGGTCAATGGGGTCAGTTTTGTCAATCCAGAAGCAACTTATATCGATATTGATGTTGAGATTGCGCCTGAAGTTCAAATCGAAGCCAATGTTACCTTGAAGGGGCAAACGAAAATTGGTGCTGAGACTGTTTTGACAAACGGTACTTATGTAGTGGACAGTACTATCGGAGCAAGAGCTGTCATTACCAATTCTATGATTGAGGAAAGCAGTGTTGCAGACGGCGTAACTGTTGGACCTTATGCCCACATTCGTCCAGGTTCAAGTCTGGGTGCCCAAGCACATATTGGAAACTTTGTTGAGGTGAAAGGTTCTTCTATCGGCGAGAATACTAAGGCTGGTCATTTGACTTATATCGGAAACTGTGAAGTGGGTAGCCATGTTAATTTCGGAGCAGGAACCATTACAGTCAACTATGACGGCAAAAACAAATACAAGACAGTCATTGGCAACAATGTCTTTGTGGGTTCAAATTCAACCATTATTGCGCCAGTAGAACTTGGTGACAATTCCCTCGTTGGAGCTGGTTCAACTATTACTAAAGACGTGCCAGCGGATGCCATTGCTATTGGTCGCGGTCGTCAGGTCAACAAAGACGAATATGCAACTCGCCTTCCTCATCATCCTAAGAATCAGTAGGAGTCTGTCATGGAATTTGAAGAAAAAACGCTTAGCCGAAAAGAAATCTATCAAGGACCAATATTTAAACTGGTCCAAGATCAGGTTGAATTACCAGAAGGCAAGGGAACTGCCCAACGAGATTTGATTTTCCACAATGGAGCTGTCTGTGTTTTAGCAGTAACGGATGAGCAAAAACTCATCTTGGTCAAGCAGTACCGCAAGGCCATCGAGGCTGTCTCTTACGAAATTCCAGCCGGAAAATTGGAAGTAGGAGAAAATACAGACCCTGTTGCAGCAGCTCTGCGTGAATTAGAGGAAGAAACAGCTTATACAGGAAAATTAGAACTCTTGTACGATTTTTACTCAGCCATTGGCTTTTGTAATGAAAAGTTAAAACTATACCTAGCAAGCGATTTGACGAAAGTGGAAAATCCGCGTCCGCAGGATGAAGATGAAACCTTGGAAGTCCTTGAAGTGAGCTTAGAAGAAGCCAAGGAATTAATCCAATCAGGTCATATCTGTGATGCCAAGACGATTATGGCTGTACAGTATTGGGAATTGCGCAAACAATAGAGGAGGTCAATATGGGTAAACCTTTATTAACGGATGAAATGATTGAAAGAGCTAATAGAGGCGAAAAAATTTCAGGTCCTCCTTTGCTAGATGATAATGAGGAGACTAAGATTTTACCAACCTCTTCTTCCCGTTTTGGTTATGCCAATCCTAAGGGACATGGCTTTAGTCAGGAAACCTTGAAGATTCAGGTCGAACCGTCTATTCATAAAAGTCGTCGCATTGAAAATACCAAGAGAAATGTCTTCAATTCTAAGTTAAATACAATCTTATTCGTAGTCATCTTTCTCTTGATTTTGCTTGTGTTAGCTGTAAAATATTGGCGATAGAAAAGGAATTGAAATGAAAATAGGAATTATTGCAGCTATGCCAGAAGAACTAGCTTATTTGGTCCAGCATTTAGACAATGCCCAGGAGCAAGTTGTTTTAGGGAATACCTATCATACAGGAACCATTGCCTCTCATGAAGTCGTTCTTGTAGAAAGTGGAATTGGTAAGGTCATGTCTGCTATGAGTGTGGCGATTTTGGCTGATCATTTTCAAGTGGATGCTTTGATTAACACGGGATCAGCTGGGGCAGTAGCAGAGGGTATTGCTGTTGGGGATGTTGTGATTGCTGACAAATTAGCCTATCATGATGTGGATGTTACAGCTTTTGGCTATGCTTATGGACAAATGGCACAACAACCACTTTATTTCGAATCAGATAAAACCTTTGTTGCCAAAATCCAAGAGAGTTTATCTCATTTAGAGCAAAACTGGCATCTTGGTTTGATTGCTACAGGAGATAGTTTTGTTGCAGGAAATGACAAGATAGAAGCGATTAAGTTCCATTTTCCAGATGTTTTGGCAGTTGAGATGGAGGGGGCAGCGATTGCTCAGGCAGCGCATGCTCTTAATCTTCCAGTCTTAGTCATCCGAGCTATGAGTGACAATGCCAACCATGAAGCAAACATCTCTTTTGATGAGTTTATTATCGAAGCTGGACGTCGCTCTGCTCAGGTTTTATTAGCCTTTTTGAAGGCCTTAAATTAAGCGAAAATTTGACAGTTTATCTAGCTTATGATAAGATTTAAATAAAGAAAAGCTAGAAAACGTTTCAGAGGATATTATGAGTATTGAAATGACCGTCAGTGAGATTGCAGAGGTCTTAGGATTATCTCGCCAAGCAATCAATAACCGTGTCAAAGAATTACCAGAAGAAGACACAGATAAAAATGACAAAGGGGTAACAGTCGTTACCAGAAGTGGCTTGATTAAGCTAGAAGAAATCTATAAAAAAACGATTTTTGAAGATGAGCCTGTCAGTGAAGATGTCAAGCAACGTGAACTGATGGAGATTCTGGTTGATGAGAAGAATGCAGAAATTCTTCGTCTCTATGAACAATTAAAAGCCAAGGATCGTCAGTTATCAGAAAAAGACGAGCAGATGCGTATCAAAGACCGTCAGATTGCTGAGAAAGACAAACAACTCGATCAGCAGCAACAATTGACCCTTCAAGCCATGAAGGATCAAGAAAATCTTAAGCTAGAGCTGGACCAAGCAAAAGAAGAAGTCCAATCAACTAAGAAAGGCTTTTTTGCTCGTTTATTTGGAGGATAATCAAGGAGCTGTTTAGGTTAAATGCTAACCTGATGGCTTCTTTTGTTTCTAAATAGTATAGTTGCTCAATTAATACTCAATGAAAATCAAAGAGCAAACTAGGAAGCTAGCCGCAGGCTGCTCAAAGCATTGCTTTGAGGTTGTAGATAAGACTGACGAAGTCAGTTACATATATCTACGGCAAGGCGAAGCTGACGCGGTTTGGAAGTATAAAATAACAGTATAAGGAGAGGTATAGAATGGAACGATTAGAAGATTACATTGCTTTCGATTTAGAATTTAATCAGCATGAAGGACAAACACACCTGATTCAAGTATCGGCAGTGCGTTTTAGAGATGGTCAGGAAATCGATGCCTATGATTCCTATGTCCATACTAGTGTGCCTCTAAAGAGTTTTATCAATGGATTGACGGGGATTACAGCTGAGACCTTAAAAGATGCTCCTCCAGTGGAGAAAGTCATAAAAGATTTCCAAGAGTTTGTGGGTTCTTTACCGATGATAGGCTACAATGCTGTTAAAAGTGATTTGCCTATTTTAGAGGACCATGGTTTAGACTACAGCCAGCAGTACAAGGTGGACTTGTATGATGAAGCCTTTGAACGTCGGAGTTCGGATTTACACGGTATTGCCAATCTCAAATTGCAAACCGTTGCCTCGTTTCTTGGATTTCAAGGTCAGTCTCATAATAGCTTAGAAGATGCTCGTATGACGGCGCGTGTTTACGAGTCCTTTCTAGAGTCGGATCAAGCTAGAGAATTATTAGGGGCAGAAAGTAACCTCTCGAACAATCCTTTTGGAGGCTTGGACTTGTCTCAATTATTTGACTAGGAGTGCCTATGAAACCTGAAAAACCTAAAAATCTAGGTTTTAGGAAAATCTACTTTAATCTAGATAAAATTCTCTTTCTCTTTTTCTTGATATTCATGATGATTGAGTTTGTCTGGTTACCATCAAATTCTTGGATTGCTGGACTTTTGCTCCGCCAGACAGGCTATCTCTTTCTTTCCTACAACAATATTTTTGCTATTATAACGAGATCACCCTTTGTTAGTCTTGCTTTATTTATTCTGGTGATTGTTAATTTATTGGTCGCCTATTACCAGATAGGACTTCTCTTTATCGGAGCTCGCCATCTCCTCTATCATGAAAGGAGAACTCTGCTGGAGTACAGTCGCAAGGTCTTTCGTCAAAGTTTCTTGTTTATGAAGCAAGTGACGATTTCCAAAATGGCCTTTATTTTCTTTTATGTCATGATGCTCTTTCCATTGATTCGAAAGATTCTAAAGATTTATTATCTCAATAAAATCGTGATTCCGGAATTCATAGTAGCCTATGTAGAAGACAAGTATTGGCTAGTAGGTATAGTGGTTACTATTCTGGCTTTACTTCTATTTTACATTTCAGTTCGTTTCATGTTTGCCCTACCTCAGCTTTTATTTGAGAAGAAAACAGTCAAAGAGGCAGTCAGATATAGTCTAGAGAAGACAAGAAAGCAATCCTGGTTTTATATCTGGAACTTGCTCTGGATTATCGTCAAAACCTATCTATTTTTCATTCTTCTCTTGATTCCAATCTTGGCAAGTCAGGCACTGATGGATGGTATGACCCATAAGGAATCTCTTGTGCTGGGAATGATCAACTTTGTCTTGATTAAGAATTTCCACTATATGGCCTTGACTTACTTTCTCATTAAATTTGTTTCCTTCTTAACAGGAGAAGAACTAGAAATCACCCCAAGGAGAAAGAAAGACCACTGGATGAGATGGGGAGTGATGGGCTGTGCTTGTATCTTTTTCGCTCTCGAGGGTTATGTTTATTTGGAAGCTCCAGTAGCACATAAACCTTTAATTATCTCTCACAGGGGAGTATCTAAAAAGAATGGTGTGCAAAATACCGTCCAATCACTAGAAAAAACCGCTCAGTTATCTCCAGATTTCGTTGAGACAGATGTTCAGGAAACAAAAGATGGCCAGTTTGTCATGATGCATGATGCTAATATCAAGAATCTGACAGGAGTTAATGCCAATCCACAGGATTTAACTTTGAAAGAATTAACTAAACTTGATATTTCAGAAAATGGCTATCATACCAAGGTGTCCAGTTTTGATGACTATCTCAATAAAGCCAATGAATTACATCAAAAACTCCTTATTGAGATTAAAACCAGTCGAAAAGATAGTCCAGATATGATGAAACGCTTTATGGACAAATATGGAGCCATTATTAAGCAGAATGGCCACCAAATGCAGTCCTTGGACTACCATGTGATTGACCAGGTGTTGGCCTATGACTCACAAATTCCAGTTTATTTCATCCTACCTTACAATAGTATTTTCCCAAGAACCAAGGCTACAGGTTACACCATGGAGTATTCAACTTTAGATGAAAATTTTGTCAACAAGCTTTGGAATACCGATCAGAAATTGTACGTTTGGACCATCAATAGTTCAGAGTCCTTTGATAAATCTGTTCAGTTAGGAGCAGATGGCATGATAACAGATGACTTGGAAATGATTCAAGAGCAGGTTACCATTGCCCAAGAAGACCCAGAGTATACTGAATTGCTGTTCAAACAGGCCATGGAATTCTTTAATTTTTAGTAAGCAAAAAGAGGAACAGTTGTTCCTCCTACGATAGGCAAGTATTCTCTTGAATGCTTGTTTTTCTTATGCTTAGAATGGCAATTTCCCAGCGAAAGCACCTAATTTTTTCTTAGTCGTTTCATCGATTTGTTCAAGAGCAGAGTTGATGGCCTGAACGGTCATATCAGAAAGAGTTTCAAGGTCTTCTGGGTCAACGACAGCTGGATTAAAGTCAATGCTGACAACTTTCTTATCTCCAGTTAAGGTCGCTTGGACAAGGTCTTGAGCAGATTTGCCAACAAATTGCATAGCAGCAAGTTCAGCTTGGCTTTGTTCCATTTGTTTTTGAAGTTTTTGTGCTTGGCGCATCATGTTTTGCATGTTCATCATAAGATTTCTAAAATTCCTTTCATATCAAGGGTTAATTCCCTTATATTTTTTAAATAGTGAGTAGATTGTGTCTTGCAACTACTTTACTGTGTAGTTTAATAGTTCCAAGTACATACTACATTGTACCATTTTTTTGCACTATAGTCTTTCATTTATCTCATATATGAAAGTCAGATAAAGTTTATCACTAAGAAAAGATAGAGAATAGGTTTAGGTGAGATTGCTTAAATGGAACATCTACAAACTGTCATCAAAATGTAAAAATTCTAAAAATACCCGAAAATATGTTAAATTTTCAAAAAAAGAGCTATAAACCTTATAGTATAAGGTTTGTGCATATATATATATATAATTCATTTATTTGTAGGAGGGAAGCAGTTTGCAAAGAATATAGAAAATTTGATATAATAGACCGAAAAACTATAAAAATATGAGACTTCCTATTCCTAGAAAGATAATAGGAGGTCCATTATCCTGTTTTTTTAAAGAAGTAAACAAGTGTAGATTCACTATGTGGTCTTGAGCTATTTAGAACAGGATAGAAAGAAAGGTAACAAATGAAACAATTTAAATTTAATGAGCGCCAGCGTTTCTCTATTCGCAAATTTTCAATTGGTGCTGCATCTGTCTTATTAGGGTCAGTCTTTTTTGCAGTTAGTTCAGTTGAAGATGTACAAGCAGCTGAACAAAGTCAAAATGTAGTGAGTGTGAATGAGAATAAACAAACTCCTAATCCTCTTATGCCGAGCAACTCATCTACTACTGGAGTGTCTACTAAAGAAGCTAATACTTCAGTTTCTGCTGCAAATGTTGAGAATAAACCAAAGGGAGATGTGGCAGGGAGTTCACAAAATCCTCAAGAGTTAGAGCCAGTTGTTTCAACTATTTCAGATTCAAATGAGAGAAAGTTAGCTTTATCAAAACTAATAGAAGAAATTGATGGGAAATTTACTAACGGGAAATATGCTTCTAAAACAGAAGAAAGTGTAAACCAATTAAAGGCAACTTTAGAAGAAGCAAGATCAGTTTTAAGTAATGCGACAACAGAAAGTGAATTAACACAAGCGCATAGTAAACTAGTTACAGCAACAACAAAATTACAAACAAAACCGACAGAGAAAAAACAAGCACCAGCAGTAGATACAACAAATGGAAAAGCTACTGTAGGTAAAAAAGCAACGAATACTGAAAAAGCATCAGAATCTAACTCGATTGCCAACTCAGGTTCTAGAGATGAACGTCATGGAAAAGCATTGGATAGAAGCAACCCATTCCGTACGGATGGGGCTACTACGGATACAGATCCATCTGCGAACCAAACGTATACATTGCCAGGAGATAGTGCGAGTGTTGCTGAATTAGCTAATAGTTTAAAGGGATTGGACTCTTCTATAAGCAATGAAACTAAATTAGCTTCTATTGATGAAGTGGGACGTCTTAAAAATGTACAGGCTGGTGAAGTAAAAGAAATTGATGAATTTGGTGGTTGGTCAGCAGTTTCAGCAGATGGTAAAAAAGGGAAATTTGCTATTGCACGTAAAACTAATGAGGGTGTATTTCCTATTGAGACAGTGAATGTTACGAGAGCAGGATATACATATACAGCACATGTTGAGGAAAATTCTTTTGATCGCTCTCACGAGTATGCACTATTTCTTTCTAAAGTTAGAACAAATGCAACAAAAAGTGAAGAAACCTTTGATGGACAACCATTTAAAGATATAGGAGAAGGTCGTCAAATAGCTAAAGGGCTAAAAGGGTTCAATGGAATAGAAAAAACTTATAAAGCCTATTCTTCATCAACAGGAACAGGGGTAAATATTTCTTTTAAAACAGGATTTACAGGAGATATTGATGGTTTTAAAGCTGGATATAAAGTTGAAGTAATTGCAAAATTTGAAGATGGGCATACGCAATCTATCTATAATCAAAGTTTTCGTCCTGATCAATCGATAAATGATACAAATAAACAGGTAACCTCAGTTGATGCTAATGATAGCATTAGGTTTACTGTCGGAAGACCACCAGAGCCAACAATTGACGTTCTTAACCAAAAGTTAGCAGGATATAAAAACCGTCAAGGAAATAGAACTGGTAGTTTTACTAGTAAAAATATTGATTTACCTAAAGGGGCTGTAGAATATACTGTACGAATTAGTGCTTCTGATAATTCTAGACTAGGAATGGGATATCAAACTACATGGTCTCAATATGCATTACCTGTTTCAGGGCTTGGATTTTCTATTACACAGGATACGAATAGAGTTGCTAGAACACTTTTGGAAAGAGTTTATAATAAATTACTTGACACACGAGATGCAGATAAGAGAGGTAAAACGCCTGAATCACAAAAAGCATATCAAGACCAACTAGATGCTATAAAAGCTTTGTTAGATGGTACGTTACAACCAACGGATGCGTATAAAAAAATCTTAACAAACACTTTAGAAGCACAAAACGCGTTAAAAGTTGATAAATCGGCATTGACAACATCAACAGGAAAACTAGAACAACTAGTAGATGACGATCCAACTCCAGGTAAAACACCTGAAACTGTTTCAGAATATAATATAGCTAAAAATGCCGCAGAAGAAGAAGCTAGAAAAGCTAAATTGATCATTGATGATGAACATGCAACTGTTGATCAAGTTGCTCAAGCAGTAGCAGACGTGAAAGCTAAAAGAGCTGAATTAAAAGCAGCAAGAGCTGAATTAGTAGTTGCGGCGACAGACGCTCAAAAAACAAAGCTACAAAATGATTCGAATGCACTAACAGAAGCAGATAAGACAGGTAAGACACCGAAGAGTATCGCAGAATATGAGGTAAAATATGAAACGTTAAAAACTGCGTTGACAGCTGCAAAAGCTCAGGCTAAAGCAGTATTAGATAAAACGGTAAATGCCGGTAAAGTAGAAGCTACTGATGCTCAAATTGAAGTTGATAAAATCAAAGCTGAATTAGATAAAGCAGCTGCATTATTGAAAGATAAAGGAAATACAGCTGAATTAGAAAAAGCTAAGAATGATCTAAAAACATTAACTCAAGAAACAAATGTTACTGCAGGGAAAACACAAGCAACAGCAGATAAGTATAATGCAGCTAAAACAGCAGCAGAAGCAGCAGTAACAGCAGCAGAAGGAGTAATTAGTGATATAAATTCAACAACTGAAGACGTAGCAAATGCATTAGCTGAAATTAAAGTTAAGAAAGCAGAGTTAGAAGCAGCTAAAAAGAACTTAGTGCCCGCAGCAACAGAAGCTCAAAAAGCAAAATTAGAAGCAGATGCAACAAAACTAGTAAAAGCAAGTACAGATGGCAAAACTCAAGACAGTGTTAATGCATATGAAACAGCATACACTAATTTAACAGCAGAATTAGAAGCAGCAAAAGCCAAAGCAGCAGCAGTAAAAGCAGCTGGAGACAATGCAAGTAGACTAGAAGCATTAGCAGCACAAGAAGCAGTAGATGCAGTACTAGCAAAACTAGAATCAGCTAAAGCAACACTAGTAGACAAAGCAACAGATGACCAAGTAGCAGAGTTACGAAAAGCAGACACAGCGTTAACACCAGCAGAAGGAAGCACATTCGAAGCAACAAAAACACCGGCAAGTATTGCAGCATACAAAGATGCAGTAAACGCAATCCAAACACAATTAACAGAAGCAAAAACTACAGCAGCAGACTTAGTAACAAAAGCAGGACAAAACAACGCTACAAAAGCAGAAGCCGCAGCAGCAATCGCAAAAGTAGAAGCATTAAAAGCGAAGTTAGTAGATGCGACAGCGTTACTAAAAGACAAAGCAAATACTGGAGACTTAGCAACAGCTAAAGACGAATTAAAAGCATTAGCAGGTGTAGCAAATGTAACAGATGGAAAAACAACATCTACAACAGAAGCATATGACGCAGCAAAACAAGCAGCAGACGCAGCAGTAACAGCAGCAGAAGGCATCATCAATAATGCAGATTCAACACCAGAAGAAGTTGCGACAGCATTAACAAATGTAAAAGCTAAGAAAGCAGAGTTAGAAAAAGCTAAAGCAGCGTTAGTGGACAAAGCAACAGAAGCTCAAAAAGCAAAATTAGAAGCAGATGCAGCGAAACTAACAAAAGCAGATACAACTGGAAAAACTCAAGACAGTATTGATGCGTATAATGAAAAATATACTCAACTAACAACAGAGTTAGAAGAAGCCAAAGCCAAAGCAGCAGCAGTAAAAGCAGCTGGAGACAATGCAAGTAGACTAGAAGCATTAGCAGCACAAGAAGCAGTAGATGCAGTACAAGCAAAATTAGACGCAGCTAAAGCAACGCTAGTAGATAAAGCTACAGAAGAACAAGTAGCAGAGTTACGAAAAGCAGAAGCAGCGTTAACACCAGCGGAAGAAAGCACATTAGCAGGAACGAAAACACCAGCAAGTATTGCGGAATATAAAAAAGCTGTCGAAGCAATTCAAGCAGACTTAACACAAGCGAAAACTACAGCAGCAGACTTAGTAACAAAAGCAGAACAAAATAATGCGACAAAAGCAGAAGCCGCAGCAGCAATCGCAAAAGTAGAAGAATTAAAAGCGAAGTTAGTAGATGCGACAGCGTTACTAAAAGACAAAGCAAATACTGGAGACTTAGCAACAGCTAAAGACGAATTAAAAGCATTAGCAGGTGTAGCAAACGTAACAGATGGAAAAACAACATCAACAACAGAAGCATATGACGCAGCAAAACAGGCAGCAGATGCAGCAGTAACAGCAGCAGAAGGTATCATCAATAATGCAGATTCAACACCAGAAGAAGTTGCGACAGCATTAACAAATGTAAAAGCTAAGAAAGCAGAGTTAGAAAAAGCTAAAGCAGCATTAGTGGATAAAGCAACAGAAGCTCAAAAAACAAAATTAGAAGCAGATGCAGCGAAATTAGTAAAAGCAGATACAGCAGGAAAAACTCAAGACAGCATTAATGCGTATGAAACAACATACAATAATTTAAAAACAGAGTTAGACAAAGCAATTGAAGCTGCAGCGACAATTAAAACAGCTGGAGACAATGCAAG